>NZ_JAEMQX010000001.1:193676-200921 GCF_016463645.1 Sphingopyxis sp.
GGCAAGCGCCATCCGGCCCGCCGCGGATCAAAGCCACGGCCAGACCAGATGCGGGAAGCGCGCATGAAGGCAGCGCCCCCACATGCGAAGCGCGCAAGCGAAATCGCTCGTCACCTGCTCGACGGTGATGCCATGCCGCTCGGCGAGTTCGCCATAGGGCGTCTCGTCGAAGCGGATTGACATGAAGATAACGCCCTGCCGTGAGGTCATTTTGCGAAGCGCGATGACCATCCGGCGCTCGGCGTCCTCGATGGTGACCGTCGATAGATCGCGCCGCCTCATGACTCGTCTCCCGCGAAGGCGAGCAGAAAATCGCTCGCCTTGCTGGCTTGACTCGCGGCGCGGAAGATCGCCTTCTCGTCGTCGCGCAGCACCGACAGCCACGACGCGATATAATCTGCATGCCTGACGGTCGGCGCGATGCCAAGCGCAGCGCAAGTGAACGCCGCCGCAATCTCCGCAACAAGCTCCTCCTTGGCGTAGGGCTCCGATCCGAACCCGCCCGTCTGGTCGCGGTCGAGCCTGCTGCCATGACCGGTCCAATGCCCAAGTTCATGGAGCGCGGTGCGATACCAGTTGACCGGCTCATGGAACGCCGCCTGCGGCGGCACCTGCACAAAATCGTGGCTCGGATTGTAGAAGGCTTCGCCGCCGCCGATCTGGAACGTCGCGCCGCTTGCCGCGATCAGCGCGTCGGCTTCGGCGATAGCAAGCACAGGATCGGGGCTGACCATGGGCGCGATATAGTCCTCGGGCAGTCCTTCGCACTGGTCGACGTTGAACACGACAAAGCGTTTGAGGAACGCCACCTGCCGCGCTTCGCGGTCCTCGCCGCGCGCTGCTTCAGCTTCCGCCTTTGGCGTGAAGCGGTCGGCATAGCAGATGACCGTGCCCTTCTCGCCGCGCCGGACATTGCCGCCCGCCGCCTCGGCCTGCCGGTAAGTCAGCCAGCGCTGCGACGCATAGCCCTTGGCGACAACCTCGGCCCACAGGATCAGCACATTGATGCCGCTATATTTGCGCGCCGTTCCCGCATTCTGCGGCATCGTGCATCCGCACGCAGCTGCATCCCAAGGCTGCACCCATGGCAGCCGTCCCTCTTCGAGTTCCGCAATGATCCTGTTCGTGACCTCGGAATAGAGGCTGGCCCTGTCGGCCCTTTCCTTGCGCATGTCACTTCTCCTTCCCGCCAACCGCACCCCGGCCCGGAAGGGGGCGGAGGTGGGCGACAGGAAGGAGCCGGCAGACCCGCATCATCGGGCGGGCTGCATCCGAAGGACCGGAACGAAGAGGAGGACCCGCAGGGCTGCGGCCCGGCCGGGCGGGGCTAGAGGCGAGTGACGCCCACCTTCGCTCCCGCCGTGCCGGGTATCTACGCCGCCGCGCGAGCGGCGACCGCATGCGCGCCAGCGGCGCCCTCCCCAATGCGAATCACGTGACGGTCGCGCCGCCTTGCGGAGCGTCACTCGCGATCGCGACCGCCTCCGGCGGTCACAATTCCATCATCTGGCGGTCCTGCGAGACGAATTGAGAAAATAAATGCGTCTGTGCCAAAACTACGCTGCAGCCGCCGGGAACCGCATATAGCCGCCGGGAGCCCTAAGCAGTCCTACGCTAGAGCGCTACGCCAAAAAGCAGGATTTTCTGCGGTGTTGACGAAGGGGTTGGCGATCCCCTTCTATGATCTCAGGTCGACCTATGATCCCCCCGCATATGGAGAAATACTGCATGGCATATCAGTCTCCCCTGCGCATGATGCGCCTCGATGAGGTCCTGAATCTCACCGGCCTCAGCCGCGCCACGCTCTACCGAAAGATCGCCGCCGGCACCTTCCCGCCGCAGCACAAGCTCGCCGAGCGCTGCTGCGGCTGGCGTGCCGGCGAGGTCGACATCTGGCTCCGCAACCCTGTCACCTTCACCGTCGCCGACCTGGATCGCGACAGCGATCGCGACGCCGCCTGAAAGCCAGGCACGGCAAAGCCCCGCGCCGCGAGAGCGGCGCGGGGCGATGTCCGCCTCAGTCGGCGGGGTTCCAGATGAGCGCGTAACCGTCCTCGCCGTCCTGACCGGCGGCGCGGCCGAGGTTCGCATAGAGGCGGCGCGGCCCGAACTCGGGAGCGGCGAGGCTCAGCGACACATAGGGTTCGCCCGAAACCTGACCGACGCGGATCCAGCCGGCGCCGATTTCGACTCCTTCGGACCAGACCCGGTAATCAGGCTGGACGTCGCCGCTCTTCGAGCGGTTGGTCCGGATTTCGATCGCAGCACGGATCGAGAGGGTTTTCAGCTGGCCCACGAAACCCGTGTCGATGGTGCCGTTCACAAAGCCGATAGCTGCCATTGGTCGTCTCCTTGAAGTACCGCGGGACCATCCCTGCGGCATGGGCGGACCAGGAACCGGCGCATGAGGCGTGCCGCGAACCCGAAGGGCCGCAGCAAAGCGGAGGAGTGCGGCGGCGCTATTATTTGAAGCGAAGAGGCCGCGAGGAGCGCGTGGAACTCGCGCGGGGAAATAATCGCGCCGCCGCACTTTCGCGGGGCGCCGCGCCGGTGCAGGTCAAATCGCCCGTCGCCGGGATGGTCCTGCAGAACAGGTGGAGTGATGACGAGCTATCGACATGAACGATCAAACGCGGAAACTTGAGTGAGAAAAGCGATCTTCGAACGCTCGGTCGGGGCTAACCGAGCAGCTGAGTACGAGGCGGCAATCCGCCCTCACGTCGGCCCACTCCGCTACGTAAGAAAATCATGCCGACGGCATACGATTTGGCGCTTTCATACAATTCAGGTCGGCCAGCCGATATTATCGGGCTCACCATCTTCCGTCAGAGCTTGGCGATTAGCGACCCCGGCAAGCTATCGACGGTGGGGGCGATGGATAGATAATCCTTCGTTTGAGGCGGCGCGAAGGCAACTTCGCGTCGCCTCTTTCTATGGCCAAACCGCGCGACAGCGCCGCTTGCGGCGGTGACGCGCGCAAAATCAGAAGCGCCGCGCCGGCCCCCGAGGCCGGCGCGTCATTTTGCGCCCGGAGAAAAATGAGGCGGGCGACCGAAGCCGCCCGCCATATCTTCAAGCTGCCAAAGGCTGCTCGTCCTCGGCATCGGGTTCAGGCGCCGTGGGAGCCGCAAGCTCATGAGCGACCCGCCGCGCCGATCTGACGCTGCCCACACCGCCACGCGCCGTATAGGCCGAAGGCGGAAAGGCCATCCATTGCGGAACCCACGGCTCGGCCTTGGCCCGGCCGTTCGCCCCTTCGACACAATCGGAAACGATTGCCTTGAGCGCCTTGCCCTTCTCACCCGCGTTCGCTGCGGCAACCTCCGGTCCCGCGACCTCGCCGGTGATGGCGAGCAGGACCTCGCGGTCGCGAAGCTGGTCGAAGAAGGCCGCGTCCGCCGACCAGTGCTTCCGCATGTCGGTGCCGAGATGAAGGCCGATCATCTCCACCGCCTCGCTTCCCGCCTGCAACGTCTCGCCCATAACGATCGCCACAATCTCCAGCACCACCGGATCGGGGAGTTCGAGCAGCCGCGCGAACAGTGGGGCAAAAGGGGGACGATGGAGCGGCCTTCCCGTGACGGTGGGCGCTTCCGCGTCGAACCCCAGTACCGCGAGCACGGCGCGGCGCTTGAGGTCGAACGCCGCCTCGGCGGAACAGCTCTCGACGCTCTCGGCGATATCTTCCTTCGGCGCGCGCTGGCTTTCGATATCGACGCGCCAGAGGTCTGCGCCCGCGATCACATGCGCGAGCATTGCCTTGAGCGCGACCCCACCATGGCCCGCCAGATCGGCACGCACCGCCGCATGGCGGTGAAGATCGATATAGGCGTTGAGCGGACCCGATACCTCGGGACGCACCGGCTTCGTAGCAACGGCAGCGCCATCGTCCCCGCCGCCACTCGAAAGCCGCTTCGCTTCCTTGGTCGTGACGAACCCTTCGTGGAAGCTGACCTCGCCGCTCTCGCGAACCTCGACGTAGATACGGCCGCCCTTGCGCTTGCCCGCATGGGCATGATCCCATGACCGGAACCAGTCGCCGCGCGGCATGACAACCACATCGGGCCATCCCGCCACGAGATACGCGGCCTTGCGCGCCTCGATAGCTGCCATCTGCGCCGACCAGAAAGCATCGCTGTCGGCAAAGAAGCTGTCCTCGCCGAACAGGTCCGACACGATAGCCGCCTTCGCTTCCGCGACATCGAACAGCGCGTGCTTCACCGCGATGGCGGTGCCGCCGAACAGCCATGCTTTCAGCTGATGACCTATCGGGCAATAGGCGCCCTCATCGTCGAACAAGGCAAGCCACGCCTTCTGCTGGCTCTTCGATGCGAGGGTCAGGTGGCGCACCGTGCCCGCATCGATCTCGCCGCCACGATAGAGGGTGCGGATGCGCGGGAGCAGATTGCCAAGCGCGAGAATGCGCTTCACGGCGCGCGGCTCGAACCCGAAGCTGTCTGCAACCTCCTCGACCGAGCGCCCCGCCTTCACGAGCGCGACGAACGCTTCCCACTGGCTCACCTCGTCGGGCTGCACCCGTGCGAGGTTTTCGAGCATCGACGCTTCGAGCGCATCGGCATCGTCACCCTCGTCGAGAATGGCGCATGGAATGGGCCGGACAGCCCCGCCCTCGCGCGCAACGGCGCCCATAGCCGTAAAGCGCCGACGCCCCGCGACGATCTCATAATGGCCTTCGGCGCAATTGGGCCGAACGAGCAGCGGAACCAGCACCCCGCGCGCGCGGATGCTCGGCATAAGGTCCGCGACGTCGGGGTCTTTCCCCTTCCCGCGCATGTTGGCGGCTGCGATGGACAGATTGCCCATATCGATGAAGTCGAGTTTCATGGCTGTCTTCCTTCTCTTCAACCACACCCGGCCCCGGACGGCGGGGCGGGCGGCGAGAAAAGGCGACGGGACCGCGCCAAAGGACGGGGCGCACCCGCAGGGCCGCAACGAAGTGGAGGAGCCGACGCGCAGCGGCGGCTTGCGCATCGGCCGAGCGGGCCCATAGCCGTGCGCCGAACGACACGATGTCCGTGGCCGGCCCACGACAACGCCGCCGTGCGGTCAGCGCGGCGACAATATTGGAAAACAGACGCGCCCTTGGCGAAGCCGCAGGCGGGGCGGCGTGCGCGCGGACATGGGCTTAGCCGCCGCCCCGCCAAGAACAAGCCAAGAGCGCAGCGCGGCCCACCGTGCAAAAGTGCGACCTCTGGCGGCAGCCTGCTGCCGCCAGTGCGCGCTCATTTGAGGCCGCGCTCAATCTACCTTCGGCTTAGCTCTCCCAAGCTTCGTTGAGCACCACTGCCGCCAATGCCGATTTGTCGTGCGGGAAGAACCGGCCATAATGTTTCGCGACGATTTCCGGGCTATCCTGGATAGCATAGCCCGCCTGCTCGTATGAGCCGGTCTTCTTGAGAACGTGCGTTGCCAAAACATCGCGCACATTGTGCGGCCCATGCGGGAGCAGGCCCTTGATCGCACCTTGGCCGGTATAGGGATTAAAGATGCCATAGCGTTGGATCGCCAGCCGCCAGGCATCATAGAATCCGACCTGACTATATGCGGCATCCTTCGTCGTCAGCTTGGCCGATTTCACAAAGAATGTCTTTGGATCCTCGGCGCCGCCGAGCAGGATCTGCCGGTCGCGCCGGAGATATAGATCAATGAACTCGTAGAGCCGCCCGAGATCGGGCAGAAGCAACCGATAAGGCTTCCGGCCGAAAAAGGACGATGACGCATTTTTGAACGCGACGGCGGGTATGAAGACCTCCCAGCCGCCCGATAGATCGTTCCATCGCAGCTCGCCGCATTTCAGCTTCTCGAGTTGCTTCTCGCTGCTGTGCCGCGCGCCTCGAACGCAGAAGCGAAGCTGGCGAAGGTTCTTCTGGCGAAGACCAAGATGCAAGCCAAAGCGCAGCATCAGGAATGCGCGTACCGCTTCGGCTGCTGCCTTCGGATGACGCCGCGCGCTCGGCATCCGCGCCAGTATTTCCTCGGTGATCTTGCGATATTCGCCGACCGGGCTCTCAGCTTCGAGGATGGGCAATATCGGTTCGAACGGATCGCGATGGACCTTCGCGACCCGCTGAACGTCCTTCTTCCGGTTCAGGGCATAGATGATGAAGCGGTCGCAGACCGCATCCCAATCCCCGCAAGCTTCATCGATCTCATCTGCCGAAATCAGTTCATCGACCGGTTGCAGGGCGTTCGCAAGGTCTGGGTGCTGTCGCATCCAACCCGTCTTTTCGCGCGCAAGCGACAGGGCCAAGTCGAGCATATTGATCTCCCAGCTCGTATAGAAGCCGCGGCGCTCCTCGCGCCAATGGAGATACCAGTCCCAGACCGACGGGAAGAGCAGCATCGCGAGACACAGGCGATCGGCGGGAACGCCAAAGCCGCGAACATCGCCATCCGGCGGCGAGCAAAGAGCCCCGAACATAAGTCCGAGATGCTCCAATTTCTGCGACGCGGTTTCCTCACCCCACATGCCCTGGCGAAGCAGGCCCGATGGCGCGAGCGTCGACGTTTTGAACGCAATGACACTGTGGACTTCGCTCTGAAGTTGGAGTGGCGCATCGCGGCAGCCCGCCATGCTCTCGTCGGTCGCACCGGAATCGACCGATGCACTGTTCGAGAATCGGAGTGAGAAGCGCTGCTGCGTCGCTTCTCGCTGAAAGCGGCGATACTCTGTAGCGCCTTCGATAATGACCGAACGCACCCACGCCAGTATTTCCTCGCGCTCGCGTTTGGGCCGCTTGGAGAAATCGCCCGGAAGATGCCACGCGAGTTTGCGTCGCTCGGAAGCCGTAAGCGCCGCAATGGCGGGCCGCGCGGTGGCACGCCCAGTCCGATCGAGTTTCGCCTGAAAATAGCCCTCGGGCAGGCGATAGCGGCGCTCGATTCTGCCCAGGACGGAGAGGCTTTCGATCGTGCCCGGCGCCTTTACGCCGGTCGCCCACGTCTGGATCGTCTTGCGATCGGTCTTGTCGCCCGGACCGATAATGGCGCGGTGGAGATGATTGCAGCTGTCGCCGTGCCGGCGCATGTGCAACGCAAGCGCTTCGGGAAAGGAAGGTGGATCGACCCATTCTTCTCCCGATGCCTCGGGAAATTCGACAATCACCTTCGGTTTCGGGCCGCGCTTCTTTTTCGGATGGTCAGCGACGTTCGTGCTCTCAGCTACGGGTATGAGGATCAGCGTGCAATAGGCACCCCCTTCGTGGGGTGATCGGCGTGCAAAAA
>NZ_JAEMQX010000269.1 GCF_016463645.1 Sphingopyxis sp.
GGCACTGGCCGCGGGGGTGGTGGTTTCGACCGTCGCGGTCGCCACGCTGGCGGCCCGCCGCACGGCGGCCGCCGGCGAGCTTGTCGCCGCTCAGGGCGAGTTGTTCGTCGTGCAGATGGAAATGACCGTCTTCGCCGCCCTTGTCGCGGCGGCGATCCATTTCCGCCGACGTCCCGAATTTCACAGGCGGCTCATGCTGCTGGCGCTCATCGCGTCGCTCGGCCCGGCCTGGTTTCGCTTTCGGTACTATTTTCCGGAGGTCGGCAATCCGCTTTTCATCTATTCGATCCTGCTGGCGGATTCGCTGATCCTGATTGCGATGCTGTCGGATATGCTGCGTCGCGGACGACCGCATCGGATCTATGTGCTGATCGGCGGCGGGATGGTGGCGCTGCATCTGGTGGAGGTTTTCGGTTTCGCTTCATCGCCCTTCCGGGCAGCCGCCGCGACGATTGCGGGGCCGTTGCTCTGAAACTCGCCGCATCCCGCTTGACGCCGCGAATCAACTCTGATTCAAGCGATCCGATGACGCAGCGCCACAAATTCCGCAAATCGATGAACCGGGCCGCCGGTCCGGCTATTGCGGTGATAGTCGTGATGGCGATGATCGGTTACATCATCTTCGGTCCGACCGGCCTTTACGCTTGGGGCGAATATGGCCAGTCGGTGGAAAAGAAGCGCGTCGTGCTCAGCCAGCTGACGAAGAAGCAGAACGAGCTTCAGAACCGCGTCAACCTGCTCGACCGGCAGCGCGTCGATCCCGACCTCGCCGAGGAATATGTGCGCGAAAAACTGGGCGCCTACCATCCGGACGAGGTGATCATTCCGATGGATTCCGGCACCAGACCCTGAGCTTTGCTCGCGGCGTCGCGACCCCTTTTGCTGCATACGTAGATTGATGGCGCCCGCTCCCATGGTGGGCGTTGCCAAGTGCGGCGCCGCTCTCCTATATGACGCCTTGCCGTAACGGCTAAATGCAAAGGAACCCGTCTTGGCCAAAGCTCCCGCGCGCAAGTCTGCCGCGCCAACAACAAAGACTGCATCCACCCCAGCCCCCGCGACCAATCGCGAGATGCCGCGCGATCCCGTCCCCTATGACGCGACGCCCGAAGAACTCGAGAAATTCTACCGCGAAATGCTGCTCATCCGCCGCTTCGAGGAAAAGGCGGGCCAGCTTTACGGCCTCGGCCTGATCGGCGGTTTCTGCCACCTCTATATCGGCCAGGAAGCCGTGGCGGTCGGCCTGCAGTCGGCGCTCGACGGCGACAAGGACAGCGTCATCACCGGCTACCGCGACCACGGTCACATGCTCGCTTACGGCATCGATCCCAAGGTGATCATGGCCGAACTGACGGGACGCCAGGCCGGCATCTCGAAGGGCAAGGGCGGCTCGATGCACATGTTCAGCGTCGAGCATAAATTCTACGGCGGTCACGGGATCGTCGGCGCGCAGGTGTCGCTCGGTACCGGCCTTGCCTTCGCGCACAAATATCGCGGCGACGGCGGCGTGGCGATGGCCTATTTCG
>NZ_JAEMQX010000054.1 GCF_016463645.1 Sphingopyxis sp.
GCCCCTCCCTTCAAGCGGGAGGAGCGGAACCGAATGGCTTTTCAGACAGGGGCTCTCCCATGCGCCTATCCCGCTTCTTCATCGACCGGCCGATCTTTGCCGCCGTGCTCGCCGTCATCATCACCATCGTCGGTGCGGTCGCCTATATCGGCCTGCCCGTCTCGCAATATCCCGACATCGTCCCGCCGACGGTGACCGTCACCGCAACCTATCCGGGCGCGTCGGCCGAAACCGTCGCCGACACGGTCGCGGCGCCGATCGAGCAGGAAATCAACGGCGTCGACAACATGCTCTATATGAGCAGCCAGTCGACCGGCGACGGCGTCGTTACCATTACGGTGACCTTCAAGATCGGGACCGACCTCGATGCCGCGCAGGTGCTGGTGCAGAACCGCGTCGCGATCGCGACCCCGCGCCTGCCCGAAACGGTGCAGCGCCTCGGCGTCGTGACGCGCAAGACCTCGCCCGACTTCCTGATGGTCGTGAACCTCGTGTCGCCCGACAAGTCGCTCGATCGCGCCTATATCTCCAACTATGCGCTGACCCAGCTCCGCGATCGTCTGAGCCGTATCGACGGCGTCGGCGACGTGCGGCTGTTCGGTGCGCGCGACTATGCGATGCGCGTGTGGATCGACCCCGGCCGCGCCGCCGCGCTCGACCTGACCGCGGGCGAGATCGTCGCCGCGCTCCGCCGCGAGAATGTGCAGGTCGCCGCGGGCACGCTCGGCCAGCCGCCCTATGCCAACGGCAGCGACTTCCAGCTCAACGTCGAAACGCAGGGCCGGCTGACCGACCCCAAGGATTTCGCGAATATCGTTATCCGCAGCGACGCCGACGGGCGGCAGGTCCGCGTCTCGGACGTCGCGCGCGTCGAGCTCGGCGCGTCGGACTATAACAGCAACACCTATCTTTCGGGCGATCCGACCGTCATCATGGCGGTGTTCCAGCGCCCCGGTTCGAACGCGCTCGCCGCCGCCGAAGCGGTCGAGGCCGAAATGGCGTCCTCGTCGAAGAATTTTCCCAAGGGGCTCGAATATCGGGTGATCTACAACCCGACCGAATTCATCGCCCAGTCGATCGACGCGGTGATGGAAACGCTGATCGAGGCGGTGTTCCTCGTCGTCATCGTGATCCTGGTGTTCCTCCAGAAATGGCGCGCGGCGATCATCCCGGTGCTCGCGATCCCGGTATCGCTGATCGGGACCTTCGTGGTGCTCGCGGCGTTCGGATACAGCCTCAACAACCTTTCGCTGTTCGGGCTGGTGCTCGCGATCGGTATCGTCGTCGACGACGCGATCGTCGTCGTCGAGAATGTCGAGCGCAACCTCGAGAGGGGCATGTCGGCGCTCGAAGCCGCGCGCACGTCGATGGACGAGGTGTCGGGCGCACTGGTGGCGATCGTGCTCGTGCTCTGCGCGGTGTTCGTGCCCACCCTGTTCCTCACCGGCCTGTCGGGCGCCTTCTACCAGCAGTTCGCGGTGACGATCTCGACCGCGACGATCATTTCGCTCGTCCTGTCGCTGACGCTGTCGCCCGCGCTCGCCGCGATCCTGCTGAGGCCGCACGCGCCCGCGCAGGCCGATGGCTGGCTGATGGCGCGGATTCACCGTGCCGGCGAACGCTTCAACGAGGCGTTCGAGCGGCTCAGCAACGGCTATGCGTCGCTCACCGACCGGCTGGTGCGCGCGCCGAAGAAGATGATGGTCACCTATGCGGGCCTCATCGCCGCGACCGCGGGCCTGTTCTGGGCGACGCCGACCGGCTTCATCCCCGCGCAGGATCAGGGCTATTTCCTCGTCGTCGCCAAGCTGCCCGCGGGTGCTTCGGTCGAGCGTACCGACGCGGTGCTGAAAAAGGTCGCGGCGCGCGTGCTGCCGATCGAGGGCGTCCTCGGCTCGGTGATGCTCGCGGGCTTCGACGGCCCGTCGCAGACGCTCGCGCCGAATTCGGCCGCCGCCTATTTCCCGCTCAAATCGTTCGAGGAGCGCGGGAAGCTGGGCGTCAATTTCGAGGACATCATGAATCAGGCGCGCGCGAACACCGCCGACATCACCGATGCGCAGATCGTCGTCATCCCGCCGCCGCTGATCCAGGGTATCGGCTCGGCGGGCGGGTACCGGATGATCGTGCAGGATCGCGGCGGGAACGGCTATGCCGCGCTCGCGAACGAGTCGACGAACCTGATCGGCAAGGCGAACCAGACCCCGGGTCTCGCCAACGTCTTCACCTTCTTCGATCCGTCGAACCCGCGCATCTTTGCCGATATCGACCGCGCCAAGGCGAATGCGCTCGGCGTGCCGCCCGAACGGGTGTTCGAGGCGCTGCAGGTCTATCTCGGCTCGGCGTTCGTCAACGACTTCAACCTGCTCGGCCGCACCTATCGCGTCACCGCACAGGCCGACGCGCCCTATCGCCAGACTGTCGCCGATATCGCGAACCTTCGCACGCGGTCGGATTCGGGCGCGATGGTGCCGATCGGGTCGGTCGCCAATTTCGAGGACCGCACCGGGCCGTACCGCGTCACGCGCTACAATCTCTTCCCCGCGGTCGAGATCGACGGCGATACCGCGCCGGGTTCGTCGTCGGGCGCCTCGCTGACGACGATGGAAAAGCTCGCGGCCGACAATCTGCCCGCGGGTTACGGCACCGAATGGACCGGCATCGCCTTCCAGCAGAAGGCGGCGGCGAACACCGCAGGCATCGTCTTCGCGCTCGCGGTGGTCTTCGTCTTCCTCGTGCTCGCCGCCCAATATGAAAGCCTGATGCTGCCGCTGGCGATCATCTTCATCGTGCCGATGTGTCTGCTCGCGGCGATGATCGGCGTGAACCTGCGCGGCATGGACAACAATGTGCTGACGCAGATCGGGCTCGTCGTGCTCATCGCGCTTGCGGCGAAGAATGCGATCCTGATCGTCGAATTCGCCAAGCAGGCCGAGGAAGAGGACGGGCTGTCGCCGATCGAGGCGGCGGTGCGTGCCGCGCGCGACCGTCTGCGTCCGATCCTGATGACCAGCTTCGCCTTCATCCTCGGCGCGGTGCCGCTGCTGATCGCGAGCGGGGCGGGGGCGGAACTGCGCCAGGCGCTCGGCACCGCGGTCTTCTTCGGCATGCTCGGCGTGACGGCGTTCGGCCTCATCTTCACCCCGACCTTCTACGTCGTCGCCCGCGCGCTCAGCCAATGGTCGGCTGCGCGGCGCGCGCGTGACGGGTCGGACGACCACGGGACGGCCCTGCCGGTTCCGGCGGAATAAGGAGCAAGATCATGATCCTCCGTAATATCCTGACCGCCGTCTCGGCGCTGGCGCTCGCCGCCTGCGCGGTGGGCCCCGATTACAAGGCGCCGCAATCGGCGTCGGCGCCCGCCGCGACCGGCCCGTTCGTTTCGGCGAACAGCCCCGCCGTGTCGCTCGATCCGGTCGCGGCCGACTGGTGGCGCCTCTATGACGATCCCGTGCTCGACGGGCTCGTCGGCGATGCGCTCGCGAACAATACCGACGTGCGCGTGGCGGTCGCCAATATCGCCCGCGCCCGCGCGTCGCTGCGCGGCGCGCGCGCCGACCGCTTGCCGCAAGCGCAGATCGGCGCCGGGGCCAATTACGGCCGCAGCCCCGAGGGGCAGCGCCTGCCGGGTGCCGACCGCGAGGATTGGGCGGTGGATGTCGGGGTCAACGTCTCGTACGAGGTCGACCTGTTCGGCCGCGTCAGCCGTTCGATCGAGGCCGCGCGCGGCGATGCCGCTGCGGCCGAGGCGAATGCCGACGCGGTGCGCGTGATCGTCGCCGCCGACACGACGCAGGCGTACGCGGATGCCGCTTCGGGCGCGGCGCGGCTCGACGTCGCGCGGCGCATCGTCGGCCTGCTCGACCAGCAGGTGAAGGTGACGCAGCGGCGCAAGGATGTCGGAATGGCGACGGGGCTCGACCTCGCGCGCATCACGACGCTCCGCGACCAGCGTTCCGCGGAAATTCCGGCTATCGAGGCCGAGCGGCAGGCGGCCTTGTTCCGCCTCGCGACTCTGACCGGTCGCGCGCCCGCTGCGCTCCCCGCCATCGCGGGCGACCGCAACATCAGCCTCGAAATCACCGATCCCATCCCGGTCGGTGATGGGGCGGCGCTATTGAAGCGCCGTCCCGACATTCGCGCCGCCGAGCGCCGCCTCGCCGCCGACACCGCGCGCATCGGCGTCGCGACGGCGGACCTTTATCCGCGCATCACGCTCGGCGGCTCGGCGGGATCGACCGGTTCGGGGTTCGGCGACGTGTTCGGTGGCGGGCCATTGCGCTGGCTGCTCGGGCCTTTGCTGAACTGGGCCTTCCCGAACCAGGAACCCGCGCGGGCACGCATCGCCGCGGCCGAGGCCGACACGCAGGCGTCGCTCGCCGAATTCGACGGCACGGTGCTGCGCGCGCTCGAGGAAACCGAGACCGCGCTCTCGTCCTACGCGCGTTCGCTCGAACAGCGTCAGGCGCTGCGCGCCGCGCGCGACGAGTCCGAACGCGCCGCGCGGATCGTCCGCGCCAAGCGCGAGGAAGGCGCGTCCGATTCATTCGAATGGCTCGACGCCGAACGCACCTTCGCCGAGGCCGAGGCGACGCTTGCCGAACAGGACGGGCAGATCTCGCGCCGCCAGATCGCGCTGTTCCGGGCGCTCGCGGGCGGCTGGTCGAGCTAGACGATATTGCTCGTGGCGGCGCCGGGCGACCAAAGCTGCGCGGCGAGCCGGTGGAGTGCGCGCGACAGCGCACGGCGGTCGATCGTGCCGCCGAGCGAGATACGCATCGCCTTCGGCGCATCGGGCGCTACCGCGAACCGGTCCGATGGCACCGCCGACAGCCCGTCGAGCGCGAGCGCGGCGGCGAGCGTGTCGGCGCCCATATCGTCCGCGAGCGGCAACCACAGGTGATAGCCCTGCGGATGCGCGGTATGGCGGCCGTCGCCGAGGATCGTGCGCGCGAGCTTCTGTCGCCACGCCGCTTCCCTGCGCACGCCCTCGACGAGCGCGTCGAAGGTTCCGTCGGCGAGCCATAACGACACCATCGCGGCGTTGAGCGGCGGCGCCATCACCGCGCTTTCGTGCTGCACCGACGCAAGCCGCATCGCTTCGGCTGTCCCCGGTGTGCGGACGAACCCGACGCGGAGCGCGGGCGAGACGATCTTCGCCATGCTCGCGATATACCAGCCGATGCCGGGCGCGAAGCTGGTGATCGCGGGCAGCGGCGCGTCGGGGAGCAGGCCGTAGGCATCGTCCTCGATGATCTGCACGCCCGCACTCTCCGCCCATGCGGCGATGGCCTTGCGGTCATCGAGGGCGATCGTCGCCGCGGTGGGATTGTCGTTTGTCGGAACCACATAGAGCGCGCGGAGCGGAGCATCGGCATGCGCGGTTTCGAGCGCGGCGGCAGTGATTTCGGTGAGCGGAACGAGCGTTGCGCCGATCCGGTGCGCGACGGCGCGGAAGCCCGGATAGGCATGGAGTCCGCACGCGACGTGGTCGTCGGGCTTCAGCATCGCCGAGGCGATCGCATGGAGCCCGTTTTGCGCGCCCGCGGTGACGACGATCTGCTCGGGGTCCGAAAACAGGCCGACGCGCCGCAGCAGGTCGGCGCCGCTCTCGCGGTCCGCCGCCGCGCCGCCGGGGCGCTGATAGTGGAGGCGGGCGGTGCCGCCGTCTCGCGCCAGCGTGCCGAGCGCCGAGGCCATCGCTTCGGCGAGGCGCGCTTCGGCCGCGACTGGCGGGCTGTTCATCGCTATATCATTTTGCGCGGTCGTCGCGACCTCGCCGGTTCGCACCGCATCGCCGATGAAGCTGCCCGCGCGTCCGCGCGCGACGATCAGGCCACGCTGGCGGGCAAGATCATAGGCCTTGGTGACGGTGGTGAGGTCGATTCCGAGCCGTGCCGCGAGATCGCGCTGCGGCGGCAGCCGGTCGCCGGGGCGAAGCTCTCCGCGCGCGACGGCGGCGGCGATCGCGGTCGTCACCGCCTTGTATTTGGGGCCCGCGGTGCCCGCGATATCGGGCGTCCACGCGTCAGCCGCCACGCCGCTCGTCCGTTTCGCCCCTTTCGCGCGCATTCAGTTTTGCCCACAGATGCTCGGTGCCCGATTCCTGCGCCTTGTTCACATATTGCGAGGCGACCAGCCAGCCCTTGATCGGGCGGAGCGGGAGCACGCAGCCGATCACCATCACCGGGATCGAAAAGACGAGGTGGATCCACAGCGGCGGGCTGTAGGCGATCTGCAGCCACACGATGACGAAGGTCAGCGGGAAGGCGACGATGCATTGCGAGAAGAAGGCGGGGCCGTCGTCGGGGGCGGCGAAGCTGAAATCGAGTCCGCAATTCTCGCAGCGATCGGCGAGCTTCAGCCACGACCGGAACATATGCCCCTTGCCGCATTCGGGACATTTGCCGTGCCAGCCGGACCACAGGATCCAGCGCAGTTTTTCATTGCCGACGTCACCGCTTGTCATGTTCGACTCCAACAGGCGCATGCCCGATACCATGCAAAGTGCATATCGTCGCGGCGAGAGTAAAAATGAATATGTGACTTAATATGCTGGAAAATATCTATTAATATGAAAAACGCCAGATAATGCATGGTGTAATTTATAAGAAATACCATGCATTTTGATGAAATTTCGATCTGAATTGGTGCGCGCAGACGCTTTTTTGCCGGACAATCGTGCCGGCGCTCCGCCGCCGGGCGTCGCAAGGCGGCCGACCGCGAACGCTATCGTTTCATTCGGACAGAGCGTAGAGCGGCAGCCCGCGACGCCGCGGGGCGGTCCTTCTCATCGTTTACGCCGCTTTTACCAGTTCCGGTGCATGACATTCGCCGATGTTTGCGACTGGGGACAAATGATGGACAGCATGCGCGGCCTGCTTTCGGGCAGCCATGACCAGGATGACGGCGCGATCGACGCGCCCCCGTCCGTCGGCGTCGACGAACGGCGGATGCAGGTGCGGGCCTATAATTACTGGGCTTCGCTGCTCGCCGATCGCGCCTATCCCTCGGTCGAGGATCTCGACCTCGAAAGCGCCGATTTCGGGGGCTATTCGGTGCTCCTCGATTTCACCCAGGGCATCGAGAACCCCGGCATCGCCTTCCTCGGCGACCGGCTGCGCGAAGAGTCGCAGATCGACGAGAGTGTCCATTATATCAGCCAGATTCCCGGTCGCTCGCTGCTGTCGCGGTTGACCGACCATTATCTGCAGATCATCGCCAACCGCGCGCCGATCGGATTCGAGGCCGAGTTCGTCAACGATCGCGGTACGACGATCATGTATCGCGGCATATTGCTGCCCTTCTCGTCCGACGACGATACGATCGATTTCATCATGGGTGTGATCAACTGGAAGGAAGCCGTTCCCGCCGATCAGGCCGAGGAACTGCAGCTGTCGGTCGAACAGGCGCTGCGCAGCGCACCGCCGCTGACCGCGCCGGTGCCGGTATGGGCGGACGGCCCCGATTCGGAGCATATCGACGACGAGGGCGCTGCCGATATCGTCCCTGGCTTCTCCACGCTCGGCAACGGCACCGACCTCTTCGCCGACGCGAGCGATCCGGCGAACGATGACGAACTGTCCGCCGACCCGGGTCAGGATGCCGAACTCGCCGACTGGCTGGCGCTCGCACGCGAGACCGCCGAGCGCGCGATCGCCGCCGACAGCCGGAGTCGCGGTGCGCTGTATCAGGCGGTCGGCAAGGCGTGGGATTTCGCGCTGGCGGCCGGTGAACAGCCCGAAGCCTTTGCCGAAATGCTCGACGATGCCGGGCTCGCGGCGCAGGACCGCGCGCCGATGACGCCGATCGTGAAGCTGGTTTTCGGCACCGCCTATGACAAGACGCGTCTCGCCGAATATGCCTGCGTGCTCGGCCACGCGAAGGAGGAAGGCGTCGGCCGCGGCGAACTCGCTTCCTATCTCGATCGCTATCCGGGCGGGCTCAAGGGCCTGGTCAGGGACGCGCGTGCGCGCCGCAAGCCCGGGAGCGGCGGCGAACGGCCCGACGAGAAACTCGAAGCGCTGCGCCGGGCGCACCCCGCGCTGATCCTCGAGCATGATGCCGGCGATGCCGAATTCGTCGTGCTGATCGCGCGCGCGATGCCGGGCG
Organism: Sphingopyxis sp.; assembly: GCF_016463645.1. Lineage (GTDB taxonomy): Bacteria > Pseudomonadota > Alphaproteobacteria > Sphingomonadales > Sphingomonadaceae > Sphingopyxis. The sequence goes on from NZ_JAEMQX010000054.1 coordinate 8,113, forward strand.
GTCATATCGGGATCGTCGCCAAGGCCGCCGACGATCCGGCGCTGGTCGCGAAACTCGCGAAGAAGGCGATTGCGATCGCGCCCGGCGGCTGAGCGGCGCCTGAGAGCGTTCACGTAACAGACGACCCCAAAATTGAAATATTTTTACGCGCGGTCACGAACGAGGCCTTGAGCCGCGCGCGCCGGAGGCGCATAGGAGGCGGCAGCGAACGGACCCCCGCCGATCGTCGGCTGGGATCCCCCTCTTTGGTTCGGGATGCTGCACTTTATGCCTCAGACTAAGTCCGACACGCCGGAAACGGACACGCCGACCTCCTCCTCCGTCAAAATTCCTCCGAAAGTCGCCGCCGCCTATCTTGCCGCGCTGCGCGGCAGCGCGCTGCCCGGCGAGGGCGACGATCTGGACAAGGCGGCGCTGACCGACGCGAGCCAGTTCGCCGCGCGCGCCGCGCTCGACCGCATCGCCGAAACGCCGTCGCTGCTGCTCGAACCGATCGCCGCCGACGGCACCGACCGCCGCATGCGGCTCGTCATCATCAACGACGACATGCCCTTCCTCGTCGATTCGACCTCGCAGATCGTTGCCGCGCAGGGCCTCGCGGTCCACCGTATCCTGCACCCCGTCGTCACGGTGAAGCGCGATGCCAAGGGGCATCTGCAGGAAGCCGGCGAGGGATCGGCACGCGAGTCGGTCATCTATATGGAACTCGAACGCGGCGACGCGCGGGCGCGCCGCCGCCTGCTCGACGCGCTCGAAGCCGCGCTGCGCGACGTGCGCGCCGCGGTGCGCGACTGGCGCGCGATGCGCGCCGCGATGCTCGCCGACGCCGCGATGCGCGTCGAGGGCGAAGCCGCCGAACTGCTGCGCTGGTTCGAGGGCGGGGCGATGACCCAGCTCGGCCACGAATGGCGCACGCGCGACGGCAAGGTGCAGGATTCGCTCGGCATCAGCGAAAGCAGCGAAAGCCAGCTCCTGTCGCCCGCCGCGCTCGAAGCGGCCTTCGCCTGGTTCGACGCCCAGGAAAAAACGGGGGGAGGCCATGCGCCGCTGCTGATCAAGTCGAACCGGCTGTCGGCGGTGCACCGCCGCGTGCTGCTCGACCTCGTGATCGTGCCCGAAGTGAAGGGCAGGAAGGTCGAGCGCCTGTCGATCCACGCCGGCCTCTGGACCAGCGCCGCGCTGTCGGCGCGGCCGGACAAGGTGCCGGTGCTGCGTGCGCAGCTCGAAGCCCTGATGGCGAAATTCGGTTTCGATCCGACGGGTCACGCGGGCAAGGCGCTCGCGCATGCGCTCACCGCGCTGCCGCACGACCTGCTGATCGCCTTCGACGCCGCCTCGCTCGAAGAGCTGGTGCTGACCTCGATGTCGATCACCGACCGGCCGCGGCCGAAGGTGGTGATGGTGCAGAGCGCGCTCGGCCGTCATCTGTTCGCTTTCGTCTGGTTGCCGCGCGACGAAGTCTCGACCGGCCGCCGTCTTGCGGTCGAGTCGCTGCTGGTGCGCGAGGCGAAAGCCGGGGTGATCGGCTGGACGATGGTGCTCGAAGACGGTGGCGCGGCGCTGCTCCGCTATACGCTCGACCTGCGCAGCGGCGGGGTCGTCCCCGATCCCGAGGCGCTCAATGCCCAGCTCGAACAGATGGTGCGCGGCTGGCAGCCCGAGGTCGAGGCGGCGCTGGCGAAACGCGGCGACCCCGGCCGCGCGGCGGCGCTCGCGGCGCGTTTCGCGCCGACCTTCCCGCCCAACTACCGCAATCTCTACAATCCCGAGGAAGCGGCGCGCGACATCCTGCGTCTCCGCGACCTCGACGCGGCGAATCCGCGCAGCGTGCGCCTCGCGCGCAAGAGCCTCGACGGCGACGACCGGCTGCGGCTCAAGGTCTATAGCGCGGTCGGCCCGCTCGCGCTCTCCGACGTCGTCCCCGCGCTCGAGCATTTCGGTTTCGAGGTGCTTGAGGAAATCCCGACCGCGCTGCAGAGCCGCGCACCGGGCGTCGAGGGCGACGAGGAGCCCCCGATCGTGATCCACGATTTCACGTTGCGGCTGCCCGCCAATGTCGATGAGCTGGCGCTGCTTCCCTATGCCGGGACGCTCGAAGGCGCGATCGCCGCAGTGCTGGACGGCCGCGCCGAAAACGACGCGTTCAACGAACTCGTCCTCACCAACCAGACCGACCCGCATGCGATCGTCTGGCTGCGCGCGTGGTTCCGCTACCTGCGTCAGGGCGGATCAGCCTATGGCATGGACACGGTCGTCAGCGCGCTGCGCCACGCGCCGAAGCTCACCGCGGCGCTGATCGAGCGTTTCCGCGCGCTTCACGATCCGAAGGCGCGCGACGCGAAGCGCGCCGAAGAACTCGCCGCCGAAATCCTCGCCGATTTCGCCGACATCAAGTCGATCGACGAAGATCGCATCCTCCGCCTTTTCCACGCGGTGATCGGCGCGACGCTGCGCACCAACGCCTTCGCGCCGGCGGCCGAAGAGGCGCTCGCGTTCAAGATCGACAGCGCGCAGGTCCCCGGCCTGCCGAAGCCGCTGCCGTGGCGCGAGGTCTGGGTCTATTCGCCGCGCGTCGAGGGCATTCACCTCCGCGCCGGCCCGGTCGCGCGCGGGGGACTCCGCTGGTCCGACCGCCGCGACGACTTCCGCACCGAAATCCTCGGGCTGATGAAGGCGCAGCGCGTCAAGAACGCCGTCATCGTGCCGACCGGCGCGAAGGGCGGCTTCTATCCGAAGGCGCTGCCCGACGCGGCGCTCGACCGCGATGCCTGGTTCGCCGAGGGCACCGAATGCTATCGCATCTTCATCCGCTCGCTGCTGTCGATCACCGACAATCTCGTGGGCGGCAAGGTCGTGCATCCGAAGGGCGTCGTGATCCACGACGGCGACGATCCGTACTTTGTCGTCGCCGCCGACAAGGGCACCGCGACCTTCTCCGACGTCGCCAACGCGCTTGCGATGGAGCGCGACTTCTGGCTCGGCGATGCGTTCGCGAGCGGCGGGTCGAAGGGCTATGACCACAAGGCGATGGGCATCACCGCCAGGGGTGCGTGGCTTTCGGTCCAGCGCCACTTCGCCGAAATGGGCGTCGATGTGCAGACCGACACGATCCGTGTCGTCGGCTGCGGCGACATGTCGGGCGACGTGTTCGGCAACGGCATGCTGCTGTCGAAGGCGATCCGGCTCACCGCGGCATTCGACCATCGCCATATCTTCCTCGACCCGAATCCCGATCCGGCGAAGAGCTGGAAGGAACGCGAACGGATGTTCAATCTGCCGCGGTCGAGCTGGGCCGACTATGACGCCAAGCTGATCTCGAAGGGCGGCGGCGTCTTCCCGCGCAGCCAGAAGAGCATTCCCCTCTCCCCCGAAGTGCAGGCGCTGCTGGGCCTGTCGGTCAGCGAAATCGACCCGAGCTCGCTGATCTCGGCGATCCTGAAGGCGCCGGTCGACCTCCTCTGGTTCGGCGGCATCGGCACCTATGTGAAGGCGGCGAGCCAGAACAATGCCGAGGTCGGCGATCCGGCGAACGATGCGCTCCGCGTCGACGCCGAGGATCTGCGTGTCAGGGCGGTCGGCGAGGGCGCGAACCTCGGCACGACGCAGGCCGCGCGCATCGCCTTCGCGGCGAAGGGCGGGCGCATCAACACCGACTTCATCGATAACAGCGCGGGCGTCGACTGCTCGGATAACGAGGTCAATATCAAGATCGCGCTCAATCGCGAGATGGCCGAAGGCCGCCTGTCGCAGGAGGACCGCGACGCGCTGCTCGTGCGCATGACCGACAATGTCGCCGGGCTGGTGCTCGAGGATAACCGCCTGCAGGCGCTCGCGCTGTCGATCGCCGAAAAGGGCGGAGCGGCGGCGGTGCCGTCGCTGGTGCGGATCATGGAGACGTTCGAGGCGTCGGGCCGGCTCGACCGCAAGGTCGAGGGGCTCGCCGCGAACGACGAACTCCTCCGCCGCGCCGCCGAAGGGCGCGGGCTGACGCGTCCCGAACTGGCGGTGCTGCTCTCGACCGCGAAGCTCGCGTTGCAGGATGCGATCGAGAATAGCGACCTGCCGAACGATCCGGCGCTGGCGAGCGATCTCGCCGCGGCCTTCCCCGACGAGATGCAGCGCGATTTCGCGTCGGCGATCGCCGACCACCAGCTGCGCCGCGAAATCATCGCGACGAAGATCGCGAACCGCATCATCAACCGCATGGGCATCGTCCATCCGTTCGAGCTGGTCGAAGAGGAAGGCTGCGCGCTCGGCGACATCGCCGCCGCGTTCGTCGCGGTCGAGCGGCTGCTCGACATGCCGGCGATCTGGGATGCGCTCGACGAGGCGAAGATCGACGAGAGCATCCGCCTGTCGCTGTTCAGCCAGGCCGCGTCGGCGATGACCTCGCAAATGGCCGACCTGCTCCGCGTGACGCAAAAGCTGTCGCAGCCGGGGCCGATCGTCGCGCGGCTCGAACCCGGCGTCGATCGCCTCAACGCGAGCGTCGATGGCCTGCTCAGCCCCTCGGTCAAGCGCCAGTGGGACATGCTGACGCAGCAGCTTCTCGATGCGGGAGCGCCCGAGGCGCTGACCTCGTCGGTGGTGCAGCTGTTCAAGACCGACGGCGCGATCGGGATCGTCGATCTCGCCGAGCGGCGCGGCGACGACGAGGTCGCGGTGACCAGCGCCTTCACACATCTCGGCGAGGCGCTCGGGCTCGACTGGGCGCAGACGCTGGCGGCGCATATGAGCCCCGCCGATCCGTGGGAGCGCCTGCTCGTCAACAGCCTCGCGCGCGATTTCCAGCAGATGCGCCTGACCTTCCTCGCCGGCCTGCCGAAGGGCGATCTCGACGCGGCGGTGACCAAATGGCTCGCCGATCATGCGCCGCGGATCGAACAGTTCCGCGCGACCGTCGACCGCGCGCGGATGATCCCGAACCCGAACGGCGCGATGCTCTCGCACATCGCCGGGCAGGCGCGCGGGCTCCTGGGCCGCTGATTTAAAGCTGCACCGGCCCGTTCCCCCGCCCGGCCTCCCGACCCAAGATATCTGTGGAAGGCTGGGCGGGGGAGCGGGCCGGCGCGGCATTGGAGACGAACATGCCGTTCCAGCCCCGCGTCGCGATCCTTGTCCCGACGCCCGGTTATCATGAAAGGTGGCAGCCCGCCTTTGCCCGCAAGGCGGCGGCGCTGACCGCGGCCGGATTGATCGTCGAGCAGCGGGTGTGGACCGATCCCGGCGATCTGTCGGGCCATGATCTGGTGCTGCCGCTTTTCGCCTGGGGCTATCAGCGCGCCGTCGCGGCGTGGTATGCGCTGCTCGACCGGCTCGAGACCGAGGCGCTGCCGGTGGTCAACCCGGTGCCGGTGCTGCGCTGGAACAGCGACAAGGCCTATCTCGCCGAACTCGGCTCAAAGGGCGTCGCGGTCGTCCCGACGGTCGAGGTTGGCGCGCTCGACGACGCGGCCCTTGCCGAAGCGATGGCCGAACTCGCGACCGACGAGATCGTGATCAAGCCCGCGATCTCGGGCGGCGCCGACGGAACGCACCGCATCGCCCCCGGTGCGCCGATCCCCGGCGATGCCCTGGGCCAGCGCCGGCTGGTCCAGCCGCTGATGCCCGGCATCCTGACCGACGGCGAATATTCGCTGTTCTTCTTTGCCGGCAAGTTCAGCCACGCGATCGTCAAGCGCCCCGCCTCGGGCGATTTTCGCGTGCAGGAGCAGTTCGGCGGGCGCGAGGCGGTCTGGGATGCGAGCGATGCGGCGCAATCCCTCGCCGCCGCGGCACTGGCCGCGGCGCCCGCGCCGCCGGTCTATGCGCGCGTCGACATGGTCGGCGATGCGGCGGGCAGGCTCCACATCATGGAACTCGAACTGATCGAGCCGTCGCTGTTCCTGCATCATGCGCCCGACAGGGGGGCCGCGTTCGGATCGGCGGTTTACGGCGCCATCTGACCCGACCGGCTCCGCCACAGCCACTGCCGGATCGCCGAGGTCAGGTTCGGCGGATCATCGGCTTCCATCCGTTCGACGTCGATCCGCGCGACGAGCGCGTTGACCGGCAGGTTCCGACGGATGGCTTCGGCTTCGAGCGCATCCCAGAACATCGGTTCGAGGCTGATCGAGGTCGGGTGTCCCGCGATCGTCACCGAGCGCTTGACCGGGGGATGAAGCGGCGCGCTCACGTCCGGCGGCGCCAGCGTCGCAGGATCGACGCGGCGAAAATCAGTTCGACGCCGCCGATGAGGAAAGCGATATTGACCGGCCAGGCGAAGCCGAACAGCGTCGGTGCGGCGATCAGCAGAAAGGCGCCGCCGAGCGCCCAATAGGCGATGTCGCCATACATGGTGCGGAACAGGAAATAGCGCGCGCCGACGATCGCCGCGAAGACGGGAATGGCGAGATCGGGCGCACGCACGAGCAGCACCCATGCGATCAGCACGCCCACGAACAGCGGGATCGTCGCCTCGACGGCCAGCGTCTCGAGTGGCTTGCCGACGGTTGCCTTGGGCGCGGGGAAGAAGAGGCGCCCGATCAGCAGCCCGAGCGGGTGGATCGCCATGCCGCCGACGAACAGCGCCGCGAAAGCGGCCATCGTGCCGTGAAGCTGCCACACCGACCCGGCGACCAGCCAGACGAGTCCCGAGACAAAGACGCCGGGGGCGCCACCGGCGTAGGCGCGGGACAGGTCGCGTCGGGCGGCGGCGAGAGCGGCGTCGGTCATGCGATTTGTGTAGCGGCTTGAGTCGCGACGGCAAGGCCGCCGCTGTGCCGGTCCGTGTGGCGCCGCCGCCGCGCGCGGGGGTACGATTTATTTGGGGTGGATCGATCGCGGGTCGCTTCGTAAATATGGCGGATCGTTCCGGCGCGAATGCAGGCAGGCCATGTTATCGGGATTTCAGGCACTTACCGAAAAGGAGAAGGAAAGCCTGCGCCTGCTGGTCGACGGGCACGACGCGAAATCGATGGCGCGGCATCTGGGATTGTCGGTCCATACGATCAACGAACGGCTGCGCGATGCCCGGCGCAAGATGTCGGCGTCGAGCAGCCGCGAGGCGGCGCGGCAACTCCGCGAGATCGAGGGCCGGCACCCCGAAATATTGAGGGACAAGGCTTTGGGGGAAGCCGCAGCCGCCGCCGGTATGGAAGAGATGACGGCACCCGCCGGGACGCGCCGCATGGGGCGGCCGTCCGGCTGGATTGCCGGAGGTTTGTTCATGTCATTCAGTCTTGCCCTGCTTGCTTTCGCTTCGATGTCGGGGAGCGCCGATACGCCCGCCGCGACCCCTTCCACTGTTCCCGCAGAAAGCGCTGCGGCCGCGGCCGCGCGCGCATGGCTCGCGCTGGTCGAGAAGGGTGACTGGAATGCCAGCTGGGAGGCGACGGGGCAGTCGTTCAAGGCGCTCAACACGGTCGAGACCTGGAGCCGGGTGGCGAGCCAGGTGCAGGGACCGCTGGGGGCGGTGAAGTCGCGCGTTCTGGTCAGCGAGGAATATGTGCCCGCGCCGCCCTATGGCTATCAGATGGTCAAGTTCCGTACCGACTATGCGAACAGGGCGGGGGCGATCGAAACGCTGTCGTTGGTGCGCGAGGGCGGCGCATGGCGCGTTGTCGGGGTGACCGTGGAGTAAGAGGGGCGGGTCCGGGTTCGGAACCGCCCCCTCTTCCCGTCCGGATGGAGTGCAGGCGGGGCGGCGGCAAAGCCGCCGCCATGACGTCAGACGGGTTCGGCCGGCCTTTGCGGGGCCGTCCGCCCCGCTGGCCGAGCCGGTGGCTGCCGCTTCGCGGCACCGCCACCTGACATCGTCAGTACATATGCTGCCCGCCGTTGATGCTCATCGTCGATCCGGTGACGAATCCGGCATCCTCGCTGCACAGGAAGGCAACGCCGCGCGCGATCTCGTCGGCCTGGCCGAGCCGGCCGACCGGAATCTTCGCGACGATCTTCTCGAGCACCGGGGCGGGCACGGCGGCGACCATGTCGGTATCGATATAGCCCGGCGCGATGGCGTTCACCGTGACGCCCTTCTTCGCGCCTTCCTGCGCCAGCGCCTTGGTGAAGCCGTGGATGCCCGATTTGGCGGCGGCATAGTTGACCTGGCCATATTGGCCCGCCTGTCCGTTGATCGACCCGATGTTGACGATGCGGCCCCAGCCGCGCTCGACCATGCCGCCGAAGGTCGCCTTCGCCATGTTGAAGCAGCCGCCGAGGTTGACGCGCATGACATCGTCCCAGTCGTCATAGCTCATACGGGCGAGGGTGCCGTCGCGCGTGATGCCGGCGTTGTTGACGACGATGTCGATGGGCCCGAATTCCTCGGCGATGCGCGCGCAATTGTCGAGGCAGGCCTGATGGTCGCCGACGTCCCATTTCACCGCGGCGATGCCGGTGCGCTCGGTGAACTCGCGCGCCTTTTCGTCATTGCCGGCATAGTTGGCGACGACCGTGACGCCCTGTTCCTTCAGTTTCAGCGAAATCGCTTCCCCGATGCCGCGGCTGCCGCCGGTGACGATTGCGATGCGTGCCATAAATCAAGCTCTCCCACAGAGTTATGGCATCATGACTAGGCCGCACCGCGGGGCGCCGCAAGTTGACCGGAACGTCAATCGCAAAGCTATTCGCGCGTGGCGCCCGACCCTAGCTGCTCACGTGTGCGCGCACCCTCGAGAAGTCGCCGATCGCGAGGTCGGCCCTGTCGATCGTCACGACCAGATTGTCGCCGTTGCCGAACTTCCGGCTCATCAACCCGCTCGTCGGCAGTTCGATCAGTACGATGTCGCGCTCGTCGTCATAATCGGCGACGTGGCGGAAGGGCGCATGCCCCATCGCCGCCATCTCGCGATCGGCGAGGGCGCGCCACCAGGGCTCGTAAAGGGCGCGGGCAGGCGCCGACAGATTGTCGGGATTGGCACACCAGGCGTGCTTCGCGCGATCGAACAGGATCGTCTGATAGTCGTGAACCCACAGGTCCGCATCGGCGCGGTGCGTGGTGAGCGGCAGGGTGATCGTCGCCGCCTGCCCGGTGCCCGTTTCGGGGTCGACGGCGGGGATCGCCCGGGCCCAATGGATCGCGTGCAGCCCCGCCATCACCGCGGTCGCATCGCCAGCCGAAAAGCCGTCGAGGGTCGTGCTGTCGCGGACGATCGCGATGATCTCCTCGGCGCGCGTGCGTGCCTCGCGATTGATGGCGGCGCGCTGCTTGATTTCGGCCATCGCTTCGGCGTCGGCATCGGGTGGCAGCGCCTCCCCGGCCGTCAGCCGGTCGAGACGCATTTCGAGCAGCGCGACCATCGCCATCATGCTGCCCCAGTCGAAGGGGTGAAAGGCGGGATCGGCGATGTCGTACCCGCGGTCGTAGAGCGTGGTGCCGGGTTCGTCCGGGTCGGCCTCGCTACGCGGATCGGCATCGCCCGGGCGGACCGCGACCAGGTCGACCGGCCATTCGGGAAAGGCACGCACCGCGAAGGATGCGAGGTCGCCGGAAGCGAGGGCGCCCTGCGGGCCGAACCAGCCCTCGGCATCGTTGAGCGCGAATTGCGGTGCGACGGGTGCACCGCCGTCGCCGAGATGCACGACCCGCATCTCGTACCGATGGCGGTGGATGAAGAAGGCGAGCGCGCCGCTGCGCGGGCCCAGCCCGCCCCACAGGTCGGGCGGCAGGTCGGCGCAGCCGATCTGGGCGAGGAAATCGGCGGGCTGGCCGTCGATCCTTGGCCATTCGATGCCGGCGGTGAGGCGCGGTCGGCCGCCGAGCCAGCTGTTGGTCGAAATCGCATCGCGCGGCGGGATCTGGGGAAGAAGGCGAAGCGTCACCTCTTCGGCGTCGACCCGCGGCCCGTCTTCCCCGGCGTCGGGTATCCCCGGTTCGAACGGGGGTTCGCCGACGGGTGCGACGTCGGCGACCGGCGCGGGCGCGGCCTCCCGTCCGGTCTCGTCCGGCATCCCGATCGGCGGTATCTCGAGCGGCGTCTTGCGGCTGATCCGCGCGAGCCGCGCCGGGGAAATTTCGGCGTCCGCGAATTCGGGTCTGTCCCTGCGCGCGCGCTTCGGCAGGCCGATTTGACGCGGTGCCCGCGGAGTGTCGGGAATTCGCGGTGTCGCGGGAGCCGCACGCTGCCGCCGCAACCGCCAGATGGCAAAGACGATAATGACGATCGCGAGGAAGGCCAATGTGGCTCCGGCGAGTATCAGCCCCGCCGACTCGACATTCATAGCGAATCTCCAAAATGGCGCGGTTCGTGGCTTTCCGCGCCGTATCGGATCAATCTAGTGCATGGACCTAAACAGTTGGTAAGCGGACGGGATCAGAGCCAGCCCGCGAGTTCGCGGCGCACCAGCGCCTCCAGCATCGCCATGCCGGGCGCTTCGGCGTTGAGGCAGGGGAGATAGGCGAACCGCCCTCCGCCCGCGCGCCCGAACTGCTCGCTGCCGCGGATGGCCAGCTCCTCCAGCGTTTCGAGGCAGTCGGCCGAAAAGCCGGGGGCGAAGACGGCGACGTTGCGGCCTTCGCGGCCAAGCTGTTCGAGGCGCACGTCGGTCGCGGGCTCGAGCCATTTCGCGCGCCCGAAGCGCGACTGGAACGCGACCTCGACCGGCCGGCCCAGCGTCGCCGAGAGCGCGCGTGCGGTCGCCTGGCACTGGTCGTGATAGGGGTCGCCCAGCATGCGCGTCCGTTCGGGCATGCCGTGAAAGCTGGCGAGGAGAATGTCGGGGGCGAAGTCGAGCGCTGCCAATCCGGCTTCGACCGACGTCTTGAGCGCGTCCAGATAGGCGGGGTCGTCGTGATAGGGCGGCACGAAGCGCAGCGTCGGCTGCCAGCGCAGCGTTTTCAGGTGCGCGCTCACCGCATCGACCACGGTCGCCGTCGTCGCGGCGCAATATTGGGGATAGAGCGGCGCGACGAGAATGCGCTCGCATCCCGCCGCCTTCAGCGCATCGATCGCGGGGCCGATGGCGGGCCGGCCGTACCGCATCGCCCACGCGACCTGCACCGTTTCGCCGAAGGCCGTCCGCAGACCATCGGCCTGCGCGCGCGTGATCGCGGCGAGCGGCGACCCCGCGTCGGTCCATATCTGGGCATAGGCCCGCGCCGACCTTCGCGGCCGCAGCGGCAGGATGATTCCGCGCAGAATCGGCTGCCACAGGATCTGCGGGATTTCGACGACGCGGCGATCGGACAGGAACTCGGCCAGATAACGCCGCACCGAACGCGCGTCCGCGGCGTCGGGGGTGCCGAGGTTGACCAGCAGCACGCCGATTTTCGCCGGCGGGCTCACAGCGGGTGCGCCGAGAGCGGGATGCGGCGGATGCGGCGGCCGGTCGCCGCGAACATCGCGTTCGCGATCGCGGGCGCCACGACGGGCACGCCGATCTCGCCAAGCCCGCCGGGCTCGCGGTCGCTGTCGATGAATTCGACCAGAATCTGCGGCGTCTGCGAGAGGCGGGGCAGGCCGAGCTGGCCAAGCTTGCGCGCGGTCGCGACACCGCCTTCATAATCGGTCGTCGCGCCGACCGCGGCGGCGAGGCCGAAGATCAGCCCGCCCTCGATCTGCTGCCGCGCGATCGCCGGATTGACGAGGCGCCCGGCATCGACGACCGCGACGAGCTGTTCGACCTGCAACCCGCGCTCGCTCGGCCGCGCGGTCGCCATCAGCGCGATATGGCTGCCGCGCATCGAGTGGCAGGCGAGTCCCTGCGCGGTGCCGGGCAGTCCGCCTTCCCAGCCGCCAAGGCTCGTAGCGGTGAGGAGGCAGCGGGCGAGCAGCGGCGCGTCGCCCAGCATCGCCATGCGATAGGACAGCGCATCGGTTCCCGCGCGCGTCGCCATCTCGTCGACGAAACATTCGGTAAAGAAGGCGGTGTAGCTGTCGGCATTGCCGCGCCAGCGGCCGGTCGGGAGGCCGATATCGGCGGGGCAATGGTCGACCGCGGTGTGCGGGATGGCATAGCCGTTCGCCGCGCCTTCGACCGCGGCGGCATCGGCGCTGCCCGCCGCGGCGCGCTGCGCCACATCGGCGGGCGCATTGTCGAACAGGCGCGCGCGTACTTCGTGGTTGGTCGGGGGAACCGCGATGCGCGTCACCAGCGCATCGATTCCGCCGGCGGCGTCGAGCGTTGCCGTCAGTCTGGCGCGCGCGGGCGCGCGGGGCGGCAGGCGCATGATCTCCTCGGCGCGCGACCAGGCGAGCTGGACCGGGCGCCTGACCTGAAGCGCGATGATCGCGGCCTGCACCGCGACGCTGTGATCGAGGCAGGCGTCGAACGATCCGCCCGCCATCATCGGGAACAGCGTGACGCTCGCCGGAATCAAGCCCGTCGCGTGGGCGATCGCATCGCGGCATTGCGCGGGCGCCTGCGTCGCGACCCAGACACGCAGCCCGCTGCCGTCGGGAGCGGCGGTCGCGGTGCGCGTTTCGATGGGGGCATGGAGTGCGGGCGCGACGGCATATTCGGCCGTGAGCTTCTTCCGCCCCTCCATCGCCTCCGCGACGTCGCCTTCGCTTGTGATGCGATAGCCGTCACCCTTCAGCGCCGCCTTCAGCGCGGTGTCGATGCGGCGTGTCGAGATCGGCGTGCCGTCGGTCTCGAAAACGGGCGCGAAGCGGTCGAGCGCGCGGTTCGCCGCCCACCAGTTGCGCGCCACGGCCGCGACCCAGCGTTCATGCGTGACGACGTGCAGCAGGCCGGGCGAGGCAAGTCCCGTCTTGCGATCGATGCTCTTGAGCCGCGTCGCGCCGAGCGGCCCTTGCCGGATCGCCGCGAACACCATGTCGGGCAGGCGGATGTCGCCGGCATAATTGGCCGACCCGTCGATCTTCGCCGGCAGGTCGAGCCTTGTCAGCTCCTTGCCGTAGAGCGGGTCGGGGCTGCTCGCGCGATAGACGGGCTCGGCGGGCGGTTCGAGCAGCGCCGCCGCCGCCGCGACGTCGCCGAAGCGCAACCTTTTCTTGCCATGGACGACGAAGCCGTCCTGCGTATCGCATTCTTCCCAGTCGGCGTCCCACCGCCGTGCCGCGGCCATCATCAGCAGCGCGCGCGCCTGCGCCGCCGCGGCACGGCACGGCGCCTCGAACATGCGCACCGACGAGCTGTTCGCGGTCAGCATCACGGCATGGCGCACCGCCCATTCGCGGCGGGCCCAGCTGCGCACGTCGGATACGAAATCGGGAACGCCCGCACGCGGTGTGAAGACCGCGCTATCCTCGTCGACGAGCAACGTGTTGGTATAGAGCGGATTGATCGGTGCGGTTTCGACCGCGATCGTCCGCCAGTCGGCGCCCAGCTCGTCGGCCATGATCTGCGGCAGCAGCGTCGTGACGCCCTGACCCATCTCGCATTGCGGGACGATCGCGCCGATATGCCCGTCGTCGCCGATCTTCAGAAAGGCGTTGAAGACATGCTCGTCGGGCGCGGCGGTGAGGTTGGGGCGATAGTCGCGCGGCCACAGGCTCCACGCGAGGGCCAGCCCGCCCGCCGCGGTCGCACCGACCAGCAGCGACCGGCGGCTGACGTGCGGCAGGCGCGATCTGTTTTTCCCAACTGTGTCGCGAATGCCCGCCATGCCCGTTGCTGATAGTCGGCGCGAGTCGGCGAGGCAAAGGCTTTCGATGCGCGGGAATCGGCGCCGCTATTTCTCCGACAGGGCGAAGTCGACGCGTACCGACACCTGCGATTCGCTGACGCCGGGATTGAAGGGCGGCGGGGCTGCGACCGCTTGCGGCGCAACCCGGTTCGCGGCGTCCATTTCATAATAGGGCATCGGCGGCGCACCGTCGCCGCCGTCGCGGATCGTCAGCACGCGGTCGATCCTGAGCCCCGCCGCTCCGGCATAGGCGTCGGCACGCGCCCGTGCGGCGCGATAGGCGGCGGCGTAGGCGGATTTGGTCGCGGCTTCCTGATCCGACACGCGCAGCGTCGGGCCCGACAGGACGTTCGCCCCCGCCTGCGTCGTCGCGGCGACGGCCTCGCCCGCCTTGTCGACCGCGCGCATCCGCACCTCGACCTGGTTGACGGCTTCGAACCTGCCCTTGTTCGTGCCCCAGTCGATGCGGTTCACCGTCAGCTGGCGGGTCTGGAGATCCTTGCCCGCGACGCCGAAGGCCCTGAGTGCCTCGGTCACTTTGGTCATCGTTTCATTGTTGCGTCGCGTCGCCTCTTCGGCAGATGCGGCAATCGTGCTGACCCCTGCGGTGAAGCGCGCCTCGTCGGGGCGCGTTTCCGAGTGGCCGGTCGCCGATACCGAGAGCAGGGTTTCGTCGTGCCCGACGCCGCGCGGGTCGGGCGCCTTTTCGCTGCACGCGCCGAGCGCGAGCAAAGGGATCAGGATAAGGGTCTGGGTACGCATGAACTTTCTCCCGTCATCGCTGTCCAGCGTATAGGGGCGAAGCGGTTCCCTACCAGCCCCACGGCGCGGGCGGCGGAGTCACTGGCCTTGCATAATCGAACGCGACGCGGAACCGGCGGCCCTGCCGGTCGAGCCCATAGGTGAAACCCGCATCGGTCGTTTCGACCGACCAGATATTGGTGTTCGAAACGCTCCGGCCGGTCGCGGTGAACATCGCGATCGATTCGGCATCGACGGGGAAGGTCTGGCGGGTTCCGCTGCCGACGTCCGCCGTATCGCCGCCGTAAAGCGTGACATCGTCGGGCTTGCCGTCGGCGTGGCGGTGGTCGTGTTTGAGGCGGAGGCCCGTCGGCGTCCGGCTGACGATCCAGGTCCGCGAACGGTCCCAGCCGCCGTCTTCGGCGAGGCCTTCGATGTGAAAGGGGATTTCGATGCGGTCGGCGGTGCAATGGCGGATATGCATCACCATCGCCTTGCCGCGCATCGCCGCGTCGGCCTCCTGATCGCTCGCGAGGCGGCCCGCATAGGCCTTGCCGCAGCGCGCGGCGAGCGCGTCGAAAAAGGCGTCTTGCGGGTTCGCCGTGACGGGTGTGGTCGCACAGCCGGCGAACATCGTCGCGGCGAGCAGCGGGAGCGCGCGCCTCACTTGAGCAGGCCGAGGCGCGGGACCTCGATCTTGGGGCAACGATCCATCACCACCGTCAATCCGGCATCGACGGCGCGTTTCGCCGCGGCTTCGTCGATCACGCCGATCTGCATCCACACCGCCTTCGCGCCGTGAACGATCGCTTCGTCGACCGCGGCGCCGGCGTCGGCGCTGTTGCGAAAGATGTCGACGAGTTCGGCGGGCGGCTCGACATCGGCGAGCGTCGCGACAACGGGGGCGCCGTGGATCGTCTTGCCGGCATGGCCGGGGTTGACCGCGATCACGTCGTGGCCCTGCGCGACGAGGAAGGCGAGGACGCCGTTCGACGGCCGCGCGGGGTTGGGCGACGCGCCGACCACCGCGATGCGGCGTTTTTGCCCGAGCAGTTCGCGAATCCCGGCCTCGTCGTTGATCGCCATCATTTGCCCTTTCGTGCCTGCAGCCAGTCGGCGACCTTCGCCGCTATCGCGTGGAATGGTTCGCCGGCCGGATCGGTTCCGGCGGCGGGCGGAACCCCGCCGTCGCTCGCAAGCCGGATGCCCATCGACAGCGGCACGCGGCCGAGGAAGTCGAGGTTCATCGTCTTCGCCGCCGCTTCGGCGCCGCCGCTGCCGAACGGATCGCTGACCTCGCCGCAATGCGGGCAGGCATAACCCGCCATATTCTCGACCAGCCCGATGATCGGCACATCGGCCTGTTCGAACAGGCTGACCGCGCGCGTCGCGTCCATCAGCGCGAGATCCTGTGGGGTCGACACGATCACGGCGCCCGCGGGTTTGTGTTTCTGG
>NZ_JAEMQX010000174.1 GCF_016463645.1 Sphingopyxis sp.
GGGTTATGCGGGGCCGGGGCGGTCGCCCGATCGGGCGGATGCGTGCGTCTGGGCGCTGGCGGCCTTGCTGGAAGGGATACGGAAGGCGAAGGCGCCGGGGGTGCGGGTGGTTTAGGTGAAAGAGCAGGACAGGCGGACCCCGGGTCGGCGATAACAGGAGATCATCATGAACTGGTTTGGCCGCAAGGCCGCGCAGCTTCCTGTGCGGCCCGCTTTGTCGCGTGTGTACGGGAGCTGGAGCGCGCCCGCGCCGCTCTCTTGGGAGGCGCAGGTGCGCGAGGGGTATCTTGCCAACGCGATCGTGCAGCGGGCGGTGCGGCTGGTCGCCGAGGCTGCCGGGAGCGCGCCGATCGTGGCAAGTGATCCGGCGCTTGGCGCGCTGCTGTCGGCGACGTCGGGCGGGCAGGGGCTCGTCGAGACGCTGGCGTCGCAATTGCTGCTGCACGGCAATGGCTATGTGCAGATTCTGACCGACGGGGCGGGGGCGCCGGCCGAGCTGTTCGCGCTGCGGCCCGAACGGGTGACGGTCGAGGCCGATGCGCGCGGGTGGCCGGTGGCGTACCGCTACAAGGCCGGCGGGTCGGCGGCGGTGCTGCCCGCCGAGGATGGCGCGGGACGCGTCGCGGTGGTGCACGTGAAGGCGCTGCATCCGCTCGACGATCATTATGGTGCGGGGTGCCTCGGCGCCGCGTCCGGCGCGATTGCGGCGCATAATGCGGCGGCGAAGTGGAACGCGGCGCTGCTCGAGAATGCGGCGCGGCCTTCGGGAGCGCTGATCCACGATCCGGGCGAGAAGGGGATGCCCTTGTCGGCGGAACAGGTGGACCGGCTGCGCGAGGAACTGGCGGAGAGTTTCGCGGGCGGGGCGAATGCGGGGCGGCCGTTGCTGCTGGAGGGCGGGCTGAAGTGGCAGGCGCTGTCGCTGTCGCCCGCAGAGATGGATTTTCTGGCGCTCAAGGATTCGAGCGCGCGCGAGATTGCGATGGCGTTCGGGGTGCCGCCGATGCTGCTCGGACTGCCGGGGGATGCGACCTATGCCAATTATCGCGAGGCCAATCGCGCGCTGTGGCGGCTGACGGTGTTGCCGCTGTGCGCGAAGATTTTGGGCGCGGTGGCGCAGGGACTGACGGGTTGGTTCGACGGGGCGGAGCTGCGCGTCGATCTGGACAGGGTGCCGGCGCTGGCCGACGACCGGATGGCGTTGTGGCGCGAGGTATCGGCGGCGGACTGGCTGAGCGCTGACGAGAAGAGGGCGCTGCTGGGCGTCGCTTAACGCGAGGATGCGACATGGACGAGGAAGAGGCGCTGGCGCGGCTGATCGCGCTGGCGGGGACGAGTGCGCCCGACGCGGCGTTGCTGCGCGCGGTGGTCGAGGAAGCGAGCGAGCTGGGGGCGCGGCGGGCGCTCGCGCGGCTGGGGCTCGCCGACGAGGCGGCGCGCGACGATGTGAGCGATTTGCGGCAGCTGCTCGGCGCGTGGCGCGACGCCAAGAAGAGCGTGTGGGCGGCGGTCGTCGACTGGGCGGTGCGCTGTGTGCTCGCGCTCGTCGTGGTCGGGCTGGCGGTGAAGTTGGGGCTGCCGGGGCTGCTCCGGTGACGGTGCGTTTTGCGGGCTATGCGTCGGTGTTCGACCGGGTCGATCGCGGGGGCGATGTGGTGCGTAGCGGAGCCTTTGCGGCGAGTTTGCGCGAGCGGCGCGCGGTGCCGCTGCTGTGGCAGCATCGCGCTGGGGCGGTGGTCGGTTCGATCGAGACGCTGGCGGAGGATGCGCGGGGACTGCGGGTGGTGGCGCGGGTGACGCATCCGGCGGCGGCGCGGCTGGTCGCGACGGGCGCGCTGACGGGGCTGAGCTTCGGATATCGGGTGCGGGCTTCGCGCGGGGTTGGTCCGCGCGAACTGACGGCGCTCGATCTGGCGGAGGTGAGTCTGGTGGCGATGCCGATGCAGCCGCTGGCGCGGGTGATTCAGGTGGTGAAGGAGTGACAGGCATGGACGATATGGAAGTGAAGGCGGACGCGCTCGAGGGGGCGT
Source organism: Sphingopyxis sp. (assembly GCF_016463645.1). Classification (GTDB taxonomy): domain Bacteria; phylum Pseudomonadota; class Alphaproteobacteria; order Sphingomonadales; family Sphingomonadaceae; genus Sphingopyxis. The sequence goes on from NZ_JAEMQX010000174.1 coordinate 2,031, forward strand.
TCGATGCGGTGCTGGCGGCCGAGGCGGTCGACGAGCTGAAGGCCTCGGTCGCGGCGCTGAAGGCACGGGTCGATGCGCAGGCCGTGGCGGCATCGCGCTTGCCGCTCGACGGGGCGAAGGCGGCCGATCCGGCGCGCGATGCCTTCGTCGAGCGCTATCTGCGGCGCGGGATCGATGCGGGCGTGGAGATGAAGAGCCTGTCGGGCGCGTCGGGCGGCGAGGGCGGCTTTGCGGTGCCGCGCGAGATCGACGGCAGTATCGCGGCGACGCTGAAGGCGCTGTCGCCGATCCGCTCGATCGCGACCGTGGTGCAGACGGGGACGAGCGGATATCGCAAGCTGGTCGCGACGGGATCGATGGGTGCGGGCTGGGTCGGCGAGACCGCGGCGCGGCCCGAGACCGCGACGCGCAGCTTCGCCGAGATCGCGCCGCCCTCGGGCGAACTCTACGCCAATCCGGCGGCGAGCCAGGCGATGCTCGACGATGCGATGTTCAATGTCGAGGACTGGCTGGCCGAGCAACTCGGCCGTGAGTTCGCGGTCGCCGAGGGCAGCGCGTTCGTGAACGGCAACGGGACGAACCGGCCGAAGGGGTTCCTGACCTATACGACGACGAACGAACTCGACAGCGTGCGCGCATTCGGGACGCTGCAGCATCTCGCGACAGGAACGGCGGGCGCCTTTCCGGCATCGAACCCGCAGGACAAGCTGGTCGAGCTGGTGCATGCGCTGAAGGCGCCGTACCGGCAGGGCGCCTGCTGGGTGATGAACAGCGACACCCTTGCCCGCATCCGCAAGTTCAAGACGACCGACGGTGCCTTTATCTGGCAGCCGGGGATGGTCGAAGGGCAGGCGGCGACGCTGCTCGGCTATCCGGTGGTCGAGGCCGAGGATATGCCCGACGTCGGCGCGAACAGCCTGTCGATCGCGTTCGGCAACTTCCGCGCCGGCTACCTCGTGGCCGACCGCGGCGAAACGCGCATCCTGCGCGATCCCTTCAGCAACAAGCCCTTCGTGCATTTCTATGCAACCAAAAGGGTCGGCGGCGCGATCATCGATTCGCAGGCCATCAAGCTGATGAAATTCGCCGCCAGCTAAACACGCTGGCGCGCGATGCGGCGCCCGGTCCCCACGCCTTCCCTTTCGGTGACAGGGGCCGGGCGCCAATTTTTTCCGATATCGAACAGCTGGAAAGGATGGCCCTGCCATGCCGACGCCATTTTTCGCCGATCTGGTGCGCGAGCTCGCCCAAGAGGGCGGGACCGGACCCCTGATGCCGACCGGCGCAGTGCCCGGGCATCGCCGTTTCTCGGGCACGGTCCCGCCCGACACGCAATTTCACTATGCCATCGCGGGCATCGTCCATAGCGGGCAATGGGAGGTCGGCCTGGGGCGGATCGACGCGCAGGGGCGGCTGGTGCGCGACGCAGTCGCGGCGTCGTCGAACGGCGGCGACCGGGTCGATTTCGCGGCGGGGCTGAAGACGATCGCGCTGACCGTGGCAGCGGGCTGGTTTGCCGCGCTGGACGAGGATATGTCGGCTTTGACCGCGGATGTCGCCATGAGGCAGCCGCTGTCGACGACGCTTGACGATGTGTCGGCCGGTGCCGAAGGCGACACGCTGACGGTTCGCCGCGGCGCGGGCTGGGTCAACATACCGCTGTCGACATTGGCCTATCGCGATGCGGTGGGTGTCCACACCCTGGGCGGGCCACTGGTGGCGCAAGGCGGGAGTGCCGCAGCCCCCGCGATCAGCTTCGCCGCCGACCGCGACACGGGACTGTTTCGGGCGACGAGCGACAGTATCGGTTTTGCGGCGGGCGGTGCGGAGCGGCTTCGCCTGACCTCGGCCGGGGTCGGCATAGGGGTCGCGGCGCCCGACGAGAAATTGCATGTCGCGGGGTCGGTGAAGCTCAACGCCGCCGAGTTTCCCCGCATCATCCTGTGGCGGGACGGCGTCGCCGCCTGGACGATCGGCGGTTCGGGGACGCCGGGCGACAACAGTTTCAACATACGGCTCAACGGGCTCCCTCCCTTTCTGGCGGTCGGGACCGACGGCGCGTTGCGGCCGGGAAGCGACAATGTCTTTTCCGTAGGCGATGCGAGCCGACGCTGGTCGGTTATCTTTTCGGCGACCGGCGCCATCAACACGTCGGATGTCCGCGAGAAGACCTGGCATGGAGGTCTCTCGCCCGGCGAGATCGGCGCGGCACGGCGGATCGCGGGCGAGCTCGGTTTCTTTCAATGGAACGATGCCATCGCGGCGAAGGGCGCCGATGGCGCGCGGCGGCACTTTGGCGTGCGCGCCCAGGCGGTGTGGGCGATCATGACCGAGGAAGGCCTGATCGAGCCGGAGACGACCGATTGCCGCTATGCCTTTCTGTGCCATGACGCATGGCCCGAGGAACGCGATAGCGAAGGCGCCGTCGTACGCGCGGCGGGCGACCGGTTCGGTATCCGTCCCGACCAGCTGTCGATGTTCCTGATCGCCGGGCAGGAGGCGCGGCTGGCCGCGCTGGAAGCCGTATGATCGACGGATCCGCGCTCGCGGCGCGGGCGATCGGCGATGCGGCGCGGCGCGACATCGCCAGCGAATGGGCGGGGCCGGAACCGGCGGCCGCACAGGTGCCGCTGCCGGTTCCGCGCGAGACCCGACGCCGCATGATTGTGCGCAATCCCTGAAGCAAAGGAGCGGCGATGACGATGATGGTGAAGGATCCGGGCACACGCATCGATTTCGAGATCGACTGGGCGGTCGCCTGCCGGGACGGGCAGGCGGTCGTCGCGAGCCTGTGGGCGGCGCAGCCCGATGAGGAGGGCGGCGTGTCGATCGCCGGGTCGGCGCATGACCTGATGCAGACGACTGTGACGCTCGCGGGCGGCGTCGCGGGCCATGTCTATCGCGTGACCAACCGCGTCACGCTGAGCGACGGGCAGATCGACGAGCGGTCGGTTGCCGTGCGGGTGGAGGAGCGATGATGGTGGTGAGCGCGGTGCCGGGCGAGACCCCGGTCAATCTGAACGAGGCGCGGAGCTGGCTGAGGATGGGAGCGACAACCGATGATGCGGTCGTCGCGCAACTGATCCGTGCCGCGACCAATATCTGCGAGGCATTTATCGGCCAGTGGCTGATCAGGCGGACGGCGGAAGAGAGTGTTCCGCTGTCGGATGGTGCGGCGACGCTTCGCGTGCGTCCGGTGGTCGCGGTGACGGGCGTGACGCTGTTGAAGCCGGGCGGCGAGGAGATTTTGCCTGTCGAACGCTATCGGCCGGCCATCGCGCGCGACGGCACAACGCATATCGCGATCGTCGATCCGGGAGGGGCGGAACGCGCACGTATCGCCTGTCGCGCCGGAATCGCCGACGATGCGAACGGCATTCCCGAGGCGATCCGCCAGGGCATCGTCCGCATGATCCAGCATCTGCACGATGCGCGCGACGAGACCGGAGCCGCGCCACCGGCGGCGATCGCCGCGCTATGGCAGCCGTGGCGGCGCCTCACGATCGGGGGCGGGCGGTGACAGGGGCCGAGAGTGCGCTACGTGCGCGGGCGCTGGAATTGCTGGCCCATGACGAGGTGCTGGCCGGGATGGTCCACGGGATATTCGACGGCACACCGTCGCGCGTCACGGCTCCCTATGTCGCGGTCGGTGCCGCCGAGGGGGTCGACTGGGGAACCAAGGACCGGGCAGGGCGCGAAATCCGCCTGACGCTGACGCTCGTCGGCGTCGGCAGCGCGATCGATGAAAAAGCGGCGGCGCGCATCGAAGCCGTTACCGCGGCGATGCGGGGCCCGGCAGGCGCCTGGTCGGTCGTCGGCGCCCGGACGATCCGCACACGTTTCACCTTCGCGCGCGACGGCGGCTGGCGACACGAGTTCATCCTGCGATGCCGCTGCCTCGCGGCGTGACGATCACTCGCCGGGCAGCGTGTTCGTCGACTTATAGTCCTTGAACTTGTCGGTGAAATTGGCGTGATAATCGTCGATCTGCATGTCGGC
>NZ_JAEMQX010000055.1 GCF_016463645.1 Sphingopyxis sp.
TAGGCGCTCGCCTCTTCGATCGCGTTGAGGTCCTGCCGCTGGATATTCTCGACCAGCGCGATCTCATAGGTCGCCGCATCGTCGAGCTCGCGCACGAGCGCGGGAATCTGGTGCAGCCCTGCGCGCTGCGCGGCGCGCCAGCGCCGTTCGCCCGCAACGAGCTGATAGCCGTCGCCGTCTGGCGCCCGGCGGACGATAATCGGTTGCAACAGACCGCGGAGCGCAATCGAATCGGCCAGCTCGGCGATCGCGGTCTCGTCGAAATGGCGCCGCGGCTGCCCCGGCAGCGGGCGGATCGCCCCGACGGGGACATGCTGCACGGCGTCGCCCGACACCGGTGCCGCGCGCGCTGCGCCGCCCTGCGTCGCGAGCACCGGCGCCTCGACCGCGGCATCGCCGAACAGCGCATTCAGCCCGCGGCCCAGCCCCGATGGCCGCTTGCGAATCGGCGTTACGCCACTTTCTTTTTCGTTATCAGACATTTAAGCTGCCTTGCGGATTTCAGGAAGCCGGTCGATCAGTTCGCGCGCCAGCGCGATATAGGCCGCCGACCCCGCGCAGCGATGATCATAAATCAGCGCCGGCAGCCCATGGCTCGGCGCTTCGGACAGGCGGACGTTGCGCGGGATCACCGTGTCGAACACCACGGGGCCCAGCACCTCGCGCACATCGTCCGATACCTGGTCGGTCAGCCGGTTGCGCCGGTCGAACATGGTCAGCGCGACGCCCAGGATCGACAGTTTCTGGTTGAAGCGCTCGCGCACGCGCTCGACCGTGGTCAGCAGCTGGCTGAGCCCCTCGAGCGCGAAAAATTCGCATTGCAGCGGCACGATCAGCGATTCGGCGGCGATCAGTGCATTCAATGTCAGCATGCCGAGCGATGGCGGGCAATCGATCAGGCAGATGTCCCACTGCCCCGCTTCGGCGCTCGACAACGCCTGCTGAAGCCGGTGCAGCCGGTCCTGAAATTCGATCAGCTCGATCTCCGCACCCGACAGGTCGACGGTCGCGGTGACGATGTCGAGCCGTGGCACCGCGGTCGGGATTGCGCACTCGGCAAGCGTCGCGTCGCCACGCAGCAATTCATAGCTCGAACATTCGCGTTGCGATTGCTTGATTCCGAGCCCCGTCGAAGCGTTGCCCTGCGGATCGAGATCGATGATCAGCGTGCGCCAGCCGGTCGCCGCGAGCGCGGTTGCCAGATTGATAGCCGTCGTCGTCTTGCCGACCCCGCCCTTCTGGTTCGCCACGGCAATGCGGATCATCGCTTTCCTCGCTGTTTCGCCACCATTTTTCCGACGCCCACCAAAATCTGGCTCTCGGCGTCGGTGCGGCTCTGTTCCACGTGGAACATTCTCTGCCATGGCTCAGGCAGCAATGCCAGTTCCTTAACCGCATTTCGGCCCTTTGGCAGCAACCAGTGCGTCGATTCGGTGGAAAAACGGGCGGATAAGTCGATGAGCCTGTCGAGCGGGGCGAAGGCGCGCGCGCTGATCGTCGCTGCGGGGCGCGTTACGACGCGCTCCAGCGGCGCCTCGGCGATCTCGACATGGTCCAGCCCCAGCGCGCCCACGGCCGCGCGCAAAAACTCGCACCGCCTCTTGCGCGCTTCGACGAGCAGCATCGGTCGCGCACTCAAAATGGCAACGACCAGCCCGGGCAACCCGGGCCCGCTTCCCAGGTCGATCCAGAGTTCTTCGCCCGCGCGCCCATCGAACGAAAGCAATTGCGCGCTGTCCGCGATATGCCGCACCCAGATCGTCGGGATCGTCGACGCGGCGATCAGATTCTGCCGCTCATTCTCGGCGATGAGCATCCCCGCAAAACGCTCGAGACCGGCCCATTGCGCCGAGGTCGGTGAGAGAGCACCCGCTATCCACGCCCGAGCCTCTTCCTCATTTTCCAGAACTCCATCACCGGAACTCACCGCCGTCTGGCCTCCATTTCGTCATTCCCGTGAACACGGGAATCAGCTTGAGCTTCGTCGCCTTTGCGCCTTTGCCCCGAATATTGAAACCCCGCTTCCCCATTATCGCCACCCTCGGCGGGGCCGGTGCTCCGCCCGACTGATCGGGGAATTCCAGCGACAACGAAAAGCGATGAATCTCTAGGTCGGGGATGACAAGCAGCCGAAAAATGAACAGTAAGACCATTCCCTCGGCGACACTCTGCCGTTAGCCACATTCCATGTTCATCCGGTTTGTGATTGCCGGCCTCGATGCCGACTCGGGACGCCGACAGGGGCTGTTTCAGGCGAGCGCCGCTCTGATCGACAGCGGGCGGATGAACCCGCTCGACCAAGAGCGTCTGGAGCAAATATATCGCTGGTTCAAGCAGCACTTGCCCGTGCCCGCGCGCTTTGCGGTGTCACAGCGACCTCACGCAAAAGCTCAAGCTCTAAGCTGGTTTCGCGACTCGGCTACCGAACATATTGATCGCATCCGCGAGTATCAGAATATCCTCGAAATATACGGCCTGCAGGTCGAGATGCTTCGGACGAAGCGGCCCGGCTACATTGTGTACCAGGATGAGTATCAGGTTGCGGCCTATCCATTCTCCGACACGCCCTGCTGAACGGCCGCGGCCTCCTTCCTTCGCGAAGGAACCGCGCTTTACCAAAATCGCGAATCGCTTGCCCTCAGGCCGCCCGCCGCCGGCTGTGCACCATGATCGCGGTCAGCGCCGCCGGCGTCACCCCGTCGATGCGTGCCGCCTGCCCCAATGTCTCGGGCCGCGCTTTGGTCAATCGCTCGACCATCTCGCGCGACAGCCCGCCGATCGCCCCATAATCGAGCGCCGGATCCAGCATGATCGCCTCGTTCGCCGCGAGCGCGCGCAGCTCGGCCTCCTGCCGCGCAATATAGGGCGCATAATGCGCATCTTCGGCGACCTCGGACAGGGTCGACGGATCGATCGATTCGAGCTCCGGCGCGAGCACAGCCAACCGCGCCATCGACATGTCAGGGTAGCGCAGAAGCTCGATTCGCTTCCGCGCAATCCCGTCGCCTGGCAGCGCGAGCGCCACCGCGGCATAATCGGCGGTGGTCACCGCTACATCGAGCAGCGCCTCCGCCCGCGCCCGCTCGGCCTCCCGCGCCGCGAACAGCTTCGCCGTCCCCGGCCGCACCAGCCCCAGCGCGATCCCCTTCGGCGTCAGCCGCGTCGCGGCATTGTCGGCGCGCAGCCGCAGCCGATATTCGGCACGCGCGGTGAGCATCCGATAGGGTTCGGTCACTCCTTGCAGCACCAGATCGTCGACCATCACCCCGATATAGGATTCGGACCGATCGAGGATCAGCGGATCGCGGCCGAGCGCCGCCAGCGCGGCATTGGCGCCCGCCACCAGCCCCTGTGCCGCCGCTTCCTCATATCCGGTCGTGCCGTTGATCTGCCCCGCACACCACACACCGGGGATCGCGCGAATCTGCAAGGTCCGGTCGAGCGCGCGCGGATCGATATGATCATATTCGACCGCATAGCCCGGAACGACCATCTCGACCGTCTCGAGCCCCTCCATCGTTCGCAACATGGTGAGCTGAACATCGGCGGGCAGCGAGGTCGAAATACCGTTCGGATAGACAAGGAAACTGTCGAGCCCTTCGGGTTCGAGAAACACCTGATGCCCGTCGCGGTCGGCGAAGCGGTGAATCTTGTCCTCGATCGACGGACAGTAGCGCGGTCCCGCCGCGCCGATTGCACCGGTGAACAAGGGCGAGCGATCGAGATTCGCCGCGATGATCGCGTGACTCTCGCTGTTGGTGCGCGTGATCGCACAGAAAATCTGCGGCACCGTCCGCCCGCTGTTCCACGTGGAACAGGTCCACGCCGCGCCTTCGGCGCTGTCCGACGCCTGCTCGTCGAGCCGCGCCCAGTCGATCGTCCGCCCGTCGAGCCGCGGCGGCGTCCCCGTCTTGAGCCGCGCCATCGGCAGTCCCGCGGCGCGCAATTGCTGCGCGAGCCGGTGCGCCCCGGCCTCGCCGATGCGCCCGCCCTCCATCCGCTCCTCGCCGCGGAACAGCCGTCCGCCGAGAAAGGTCCCGGTCGCGAGTACGACCGCACCCGCCGTCAGCACCGCGCCGTCGGCGAGTTCGAGTCCCTCGACGCGTCCGTCATCGGCCAACCGCAGCGCCGCCGCCTCGCCCGCGGCGACGGCGATGCCGTCCTCGGCCGCAAGCAGATTCTGGATCGCTTCGCGATAGAGTTTGCGGTCGGCCTGGATGCGCGGCCCCTGCACGGCCGCGCCCTTCGACGCGTTGAGCATACGGTAATGGATCGCCGCGTTGTCGGCCGCGCGCGCCATCCAGCCGTCGAGCGCGTCGACCTCGCGCATCAGATGGCCCTTGCCGAGTCCGCCGATCGCCGGGTTGCACGACATCGTCCCGATCAGTGCAGGATCGAAGCTGACGAGCGCGACGCGCGCGCCGAGCCGTGCCGCGGCCGCAGCGGCCTCGGTCCCGGCGTGCCCACCGCCGATGACGATGACATCGAAAGCTCTGCTATCCTGCATAATTGCGGCGCCCTTAGCGCAAAGCCCGCATCGAATCCACCGCATCGCGACCGATGCGATGTTTCACGTGGAACATCATTTCCCGATGCAGAAGCGCCCGAACAAGGCGTCGAGCATCTCCTCGACTCCCGCGCGTCCCGTGATGCGGTCGAGCGCCGTCGCCGCGAGCCTGAGCCGCTCGGCGAGCAGGATCAGATCGCTCGCTTCGCGCGACCCCGTTTCGACTTCAAGCCATTGTTTCGCTTCGGCTAATGCGGCGCGCTGCCGCTGACGCAGCGCCGCCTCTCCCTCGCGCGGCAGCAGCGTCCGCGCCATCTCGACGATATATTTGTGGAGCTTGTCCATCCCTTCGCCGGTCGCCGCCGACAGGGCAAGGTCGCAATGCGCCGCTTCGGCTTCGGCAGCGGCATCGCCGTGCCAGCGATCGGCCTGCGCCGCGATGACGATACAGCGCGGATGCGCGGGCGCATCTTTCGGTGCTCCGAGCCACAGCAGGATATCGGCGCCTGCGACCGCCGCCTTCGCGCGGTCGATCCCGATTGCCTCGATAACATCGGCGCCTTCGCCGCGAAGCCCTGCGGTGTCCGAAAAGCGCATCGCGATCCCGTCGAGCGCCAGCGGCGTCTCGATCACATCGCGCGTCGTTCCCGCGACCGGCGACACGATCGCCAGCTCGCGCTGCGCCAAGGCATTGATCAAGGTTGATTTTCCGGCGTTCGGCGGCCCCGCGATCACCACCGACAGCCCCTCGGCGATCACCTCCGCCGCCGGCCGCGCCAGCCAGGCTCCCAGCTCGGCCGAAAGCTCCGCCATTCCCGACATCAGACGCCGCGCGACCGCGTCGCCCGTTTCGACATCATCCTCGTCGGCAAAATTGAGCTCGGCCTCGGCACCCGCCATCAACCCGAGCAACCGCTCCTGCCATCCGGCGACCGCGCGCGAAACATGCCCGCTCGCGTGCCCCAAGGCCTGTACCCGCTGGCTCTCGGTCTCCGCCGCCAGCAGATCGGCGAGCCCCTCGGCCTCGGCAAGGTCGATCCGGCCATTGTCGAACGCCCTTCGGGTAAACTCGCCGGCGATCGCGGGCCGCAATCCGGGCATCGCACCCAGCGCCGCCTCGACCGCCGCGACCACCGCGCGGCCGCCGTGCAAATGCAGCTCGGCCAGATCCTCGCCCGTCGCCGTCGCCGGTCCCGGAAACCACAAGATCAGCGCGCGATCCAGCGCCGCGCCCGCGCTGTCGCGCAGGTCCGCAAGCGAAGCCTGCCGAGCTGCCGGCAACCGCCCCGCCAGCATCGTCAGCGCGTCACGCGCCTGTGGCCCGCTGATGCGCACGACGCCGATCGCCGCCGGCGGCATCCCGCTCGACAGCGCAAAAATCGTATCTCCTGCAAACGCCTGGTTCAGCTCTTGCGCCCCTTGGCGGGCTTGTCGTCTTCGTCGGCCTTGTCCGCGGCCTTCGACGCGCCGCCCATCAACCCGCCGCCGAACTGACCGAGCAGCGACTGGACAAGCTCGAGCCCGCTGCCGCCCATCGGCACCCACGTCTTGACCATCGACTGCACCACGTCGGGGGTGATCCCCTTCGCCATCAATTCCTTGACGCGGTCGAGGTAGATATCGTGCAGCGGCTCGAGGTCGGGAAGCCCGAACAGGCGCCGGGCCTCCTCGGGGGTGCAATCGATCTCGATATTGAACTTCATCGCCTGTCTCCGCCCCGAAAAATGCCGGTTAGCCGCTTGAGCCATGCCCATAGCCCCGCTAGCTTCGCGCTTTCACAGTAAAGAAGCAAGAGACAGGAGAGCTCCCCGCATGGCCGCGACCAACACCTCGATCCCCGCGCTCGACGGAGCGAACGAAATTCCCGCCTATGTCGCGCGTCCCGACGCCGACAGTTCGCGCGCGATCATCGTCATCCCCGAAATTTTCGGGATCAACGAAGGGATTCGCAAGAAATGCGACGATTGGGCGGCCGAAGGCTATCTGGCGATCGCACCGGATATCTTCTGGCGCTTCGCCCCCGGAGTCGAACTCAACCCCGACGTCGAATCCGAACTGCAGGAAGCCTTCGGCTATTTCGGCCAATATGATGCCGACGACGGGGTGAAGGATATCGAGGCCGCGATCCGCTGGCTGCACGGTCAGGGCGCGGGCAAGGTCGGCGCCGTCGGCTTTTGCCTCGGCGGTCGCCTCGCCTATATGACCGCGGCGCGCACCGATATCGACGCGTCGGTCGGCTATTATGGCGTCATGATCGACCAGATGCTGAACGAAAGCCACGCGATCGCCCGTCCGCTGATGCTTCATATCCCCACCGAGGACCATCTGGTCGATCATGAGGCGCAGAAGAAGATCCACGAAGGGCTCGATCCGCATCCGAAGGTCACGCTGCACCACTATGCGGGGCTCGATCATGGCTTCGCGGCGACGATGGGCAATCGCCGCAACGAGGAAGGCGCGCAGCTCGCCGACGGCCGCACCCGCGCCTTCTTCGCCGAGCATCTGGCATGAGCGCACATCCCGGTCTCGCCGCCTGGCACGCCTATATGACGGGCGGCGGCGACCCGCAGGCGCTCAGGGAACTGCTCGCCGAGGATGCGGTGTTCCATTCGCCCGTCGTGCACACGCCGCAGGAGGGCCGCGACAAGGTCTTCGCCTATCTCCATGCCGCAAGCCACGTCCTCGGCGGCGACGATTTCCGCTATCTGCGCGAGATCGTCGACGGCGATCAGGCGATGCTCGAGTTCCAGAGCGAACTCGACGGCATCCGGATCAACGGCGTCGACATCATCCGCTGGAACCATGAAGGAAAGATAAGCGATTTCAAGGTGATGGTTCGCCCGCTCAAGGCGATCAACAAGGTATGGGAAAAGATGGCGGACATGCTCGCGGAACAGGCGGGTCGATAACGGGCCGTACATTGCTCCGCTGGATCGCCTTCCCCGTCCTCCTCGCCTCGGCGGCGTTCGCGGCGTGGTGGGCGCCCGCACGCTGGACGCTGCTGCTCTGGGTCCCGCTCCTCCTCATCGCCGCCCATGATGCGGTCCAGCGCCATCACAGCCTCCGCCGCAACTTTCCGCTGGTCGCGCGCATCCGCTGGCTGTTCGAGGAAGTTCGCCCCTTCCTCTACGCCTATGTCGTCGAAGGTCCGTTCGACGGGCGACCTTTCACGCGCGCCGAGCGCGATATCGTCTATGCGCGCGCCAAGGGCGAACTCGACAGCCATCCCTTCGGCACCGAGCTCGACGTCTATTCGGACGAATATGAGTGGATGAGCCACAGCATCGCGCCGGTTTCCGGGCCCGACCGCACGCAGCGTGTGCCGGTCGGCAGCTCGCAATGCACCCGCCCCTACGCAGCCGCCCCGCTCAACATTTCGGCGATGAGCTTCGGTTCGCTCGGCGCCAACGCGATCGAGGCGCTCAATCGCGGCGCAAGGATGGGGAATTTCTATCACGACACCGGCGAAGGCGGATTCAGCCCCTATCACCGCATCCACGACGGCGACGTCGTGTGGGAACTCGGCAGCGGCTATTTCGGCTGCCGTGACGATGACGGCCGTTTCGATCCCGCACGCTTTCGCGATGCCGCGCAAAACGACCAGATCCGGATGATCGAGATCAAGCTCAGCCAGGGCGCGAAGCCCGGCCACGGCGGCGTCCTCCCGGGCCCAAAGGTCAGCAGCGAAATCGCGGCGACGCGCGGTGTTCGCGAAGGCCATGACTGCATCTCGCCCGCCTCGCACTCGGCCTTCTCGACCCCGATCGAAATGGTCGAGTGGGCTGCAAAACTGCGCGAATATTCGGGCGGAAAGCCCGTCGGGATCAAATTGTGCGTCGGCCAGCCGCACGAAATCTATGCCGTCATGAAGGCGATGATCGAAACCGGCATTCGCCTCGATTTCATCGTCGTCGACGGCGCCGAGGGCGGCACCGGCGCCGCACCGGTCGAATTTTCGAACAGCATCGGCATGCCATTGAGAGAGGGCCTCATCTTCGTGCGTAACGCGCTCGTCGGCTGCGGGCTCAAGGAAGAGATCAGGGTCGCCGCGTCGGGAAAGGTCCATTCGGGCGCGGGGCTTGCGATGAATTGCGCATTGGGCGCCGACTGGTCGAACGCCGCACGCGCCTTCATGTTCACCCTGGGCTGCGTCCAGTCGCTCAAATGCCATACCGGCCAGTGTCCCACCGGCGTCGCCACGCAGGATCCCGGCCGCCAGCGCGGACTGGTCGTAGAGGACAAGGCGGAGCGCGTGCGCCGTTTTCAGGCGGCGACGGTCAACGCGCTATGGGATATCAGCTCGGCAATGGGGCTCGAATCGCCCTGGCAGATCCAGCCGCATCATCTCCACGAACGGCTGAACTCGGCGCGCTCGGATTCGATCGACCGCATCTATAAATTCTACGCGCGCGGCGTGCTGCTCGAGGATCCGGGATCGGTCGCGGGCGCGCGCTACTGGGCGATGGCGCGCGCCGACAGCTTCCGCGCGGCACTCTAGATGCCCCTCTCCGCGCAGAGGTCGTCGAGGATAGGCATATCAACCTTCAGATTGTTACTCCTCGCTCGGGTGTAGAGCTCAACAACCTCGATTACTTCCTGCGAGATTTCTTTGACGGTCAAGAAAAACCCAAAAGCCATCTGACCACCTTTCAACAGTTCCAGAACTTTCTGATCACTTTCAATAAGGAAAGCTTCCGTTCTGCTGACAAAAAGGCTGGTCCCCAAAGCACGGGCCGCGAATTCTGAAGCTTCTCTAGCGTCCGTGAATCCCTTCATTTTCGTGAGTTCTTGGATCACGGATCTTATCCGGGCTGGCCGAGCGCCAAGCTCAAGCATTCTGTTGATAGACCGGAGAACGATCACATCGCCAAAGGTGTACTTTCGCACCCGTCCGTGACGCCGATCTTCAAAATTTTCGCGGATAAAGATGCCTTCACGCTCAAGATGATTGAGCATGTACGGCTTCTTAAAGCCCGCCAAGCGGGCTGCTTCTGAAGAAGTAAAGTCATCGCCCATAAACGTAGTATTGCGCAATACTATAGAATTCTCAAGTAGAACGGATTAGCAACCCCATATATTGTGCCATGTTCTTCATCCACCAGCTACAGGTTGATGCGATATGGTTTACGCTGAAATTCGCTTTATGAATCTGAACGATTGGCGTGGCCAATTGCGCGAGTCCGATACCGACGAAAAGATTGGTGAAGAATGGCAGGCCAGCCAGCGCGGCGAGCTAATCGGCAAGATGTCTAGAATGATACCGTTGACGCATTTGTTCTCTCGTGACGCCAGCTCGCCCCTTCTAGATTAGATTCCCTAGATCAGGCTGAGCTCGGCCAGCTCGCGATAGAGTTCGGGCGGCAGATCGGCGAGCCCGTCGCCTTCGTCGACGCCCTTTGGCGCATCGCTGTCGGCCAGATAACGCCAGCCCTGATGCGCGCGTTTCGGCTGCGGATGAATCCGCTCGAGCTTCGCCACGCACACGATATCGATCCGCCCGTCGCTGCGATCGTCGAAGCGCAATATCTCGACCCGCGCCACGAGCGTATGCCTGACGATGAAATGCAGCTTGCCGCCGATCAGTTCATCGGCGCGCTTCGGCTTGAAGCGCGTCGTGAAACGGATTTCGCCATTCTGTGCATAGTTGGCGATCCGCGCCTGCAGCGCCGGATAGTCGGCGCAGCCGACGGCGACGCGGGTCATGTGAAGCCGGGACATGATGGCGAGATGGGAAGCCGGCACGAAAAAGCCAGCCCCTCGCGAGGCTGGCCCTTTCATTTCACGCTGACAATCGATCAGCCGAACAACGTTCCGATCCCGACGCCGGGGTCGACCCAGCCTTCGTAGATCATCTTTACCGCGACATAGACGATCACCGCGAGGCCGATATAGGCGATCCAGCGGTACCGCTCGATATATTTGGCGATGATGTTCGCCGCGACGCCCATCAGGGCGACGGCGAAGATCAGCCCGACGATGAGGATACCCGGATGCTCGCGCGCCGCACCCGCGACGGCAAGCACATTGTCGAGGCTCATGCTGACATCGGCGACCGCGACCGCCCAAGCGGCGCCGGCGAAGCTCTTGGCGGGCTTCAGGCCCGATTGCTCATCACCTTCGATCTCGGGCGATCCGTGCGACTGGCCGGCGTGACGCAGCTCGCGCCACATCTTCCACGCGACCCAGGTCAGCAAAAGGCCGCCGACGAAGATCAGCCCGACGATCTGCATCAACTGCGTCACGACAAGCGCGAAGGCGATGCGCAGCACCAGTGCCGCGAGCACGCCGATCAGGATGACCTTCTTGCGCTGCTCGGCGGGAAGCCCCGCCGCGAGCGCGCCGACGACGATCGCATTGTCGCCCGCGAGGACGAGGTCGATCATCAGCACCTGCAGAAAGGCCGCGAATGCCGCGGGCTCGGTGATGTTCGAGAAATCGTTGACGATCGCGCCCCACATGTCGGCGGGTCCGCCGAAACCGCCGGCGTGCGCGGCCGCCTGAGTCAGAAATTCCAAAATCACAGCGGCTCTCCGAAATAGCTGACCTCTGGCATAGGGTCATAAAAAGGATGCAGCAACGCCCGCCATTGCCGGTAGCGATCCGATTGCCGGAAGCCGTCGCGATGATCCGCGACCGACCTCCACTTCACTAAAAGCAGATAAGCCTGTCCGGTTGCTGTCGGGCGGCGAATTTCGAGCGACAGGAAGCCGGGCGACGCCTCGATCAGCGGTCGCGCCTCGGCGACGGCCGCCTCGAACGCCGCTTCGCTGCCCGCGCGGACGGGAAGCAGCGCATGTTCGACGACGGCCATTGCGCCGGTTTACTGGTTCATGCTGTCGAAGAAGTCCTCGTTGGTCTTCGAATCCTTGATCTTGTCGAGGAGGAATTCCATCGCGTCGACGGTGCCCATCTGCATGAGGATGCGGCGCAGCACCCACATCTTGCTGAGCTTGTCCTTCTCGACGAGCAGTTCCTCCTTGCGGGTGCCCGACTTGCCGACGTCGAGCGACGGGAAGATGCGCTTGTCGGCGACCTTGCGGTCGAGCACGATTTCCGAGTTACCCGTGCCCTTGAATTCTTCGAAGATGACCTCGTCCATGCGACTGCCGGTATCGATCAGCGCGGTCGCGATGATCGACAGCGAGCCGCCTTCCTCGATGTTGCGCGCCGCGCCGAAGAAACGCTTCGGACGCTGGAGCGCGTTCGCATCGACACCGCCGGTCAGCACCTTGCCCGAACTCGGCACGACGGTGTTGTACGCGCGGCCGAGGCGGGTGATCGAGTCGAGCAGGATCACGACATCCTTCTTGTGCTCGACGAGGCGCTTGGCCTTTTCGATCACCATTTCGGCGACCTGGACGTGGCGCGTCGCGGGCTCGTCGAAGGTCGAGGAAACGACCTCGCCGTTCACGCTGCGCTGCATGTCGGTAACTTCCTCGGGACGCTCGTCGACGAGGAGGACGATCAGGTAGACCTCGGGATGATTGTCGGTGATCGCCTTGGCGATATTCTGCAAGAGAACGGTCTTACCCGTGCGCGGCGGCGCGACGATCAGCGCGCGCTGGCCCTTGCCCTGCGGGCTGACGAGGTCGATCACGCGCGCCGACTTGTCCTTGACGGTCGGGTCGACGGTGTCGAGCGACAGCTTCTGGTTCGGATAGAGCGGGGTGAGATTGTCGAAATTGACGCGGTGGCGCACCGCTTCGGGGTCGTCGAAATTGACCTTGATCAGCTTGGTCAGCGCGAAATAGCGCTCGCCGTCGCGCGGCGCGCGGATCTCGCCCTCGACCGTGTCGCCGGTGCGCAGCCCATATTTGCGGACCTGGTTCGGCGACACATAGATGTCGTCGGGGCCGGCGAGATAATTGGCGTCCGACGAGCGCAGGAAACCGAACGAGTCCGGGAGAACCTCGATCGTCCCCGACCCGATGATTTCCTCGCCCTCTTCGGCGAGTTCCTTCAGGATCGAGAACATCAGGTCCTGCTTGCGCAGCGTCGATGCGCCCTCGACGCCCAGTTCTTCCGCCATTTCGACAAGCTGGGCGGGCGCTTTGGTCTTGAGTTCTTTGAGATGCATTGGATGGATTCCAGATAGGTATTCGGGAGAAAAATCAGACGTAATCGCTTGCACCGCTGGGGTGCCTATCCGGCCGTGGGACGACCGTTTCGATAGCATCGGCGCGGGGGACGCGCCGCCCGTATGGAACGGGGTTGAATCGCCCCTATAACCGGCCCGGGATCAAGTCAATCGGGCTGAGCCGGGGCGAATATGGGTCAGGGGCGCACGACCACGAGGATGACGATGATCGCCGCGGCGATTCCGGGTACCTCGTTGAGCATCCGCAACTGTTTTTCGGTCAGCGGACGCTCGCCTTTCCTGAGCTTCTTGAAATAGCCGATCATCCAGCCGTGGTAGCCCGACAGCGCAACAACCAGCAGCAATTTGGCGATGAACCAGCCCTCGTGCCAATAATCGCCGTTGAACGCGAGCATCAGCCCGAAGATCCAGACGATGATCAGCGACGGGTTCAGGATGATCCGCCGCAGCCGGTCCTCGCGCTCGATCCACTTTTTGTCCTCGTCGGACCCGACGGGCGCCTGATGATGATAGACGAAGAAGCGCGGCATCATGAACAGGCCGGCCATCAGAAAAATCACGAAAATGATATGCGCGGCTTTGATCCAAAGCATCGTCGCCCCCAGAAAACCAGCCAGTTCCATAGATTACCCGCCGCGAACGCGTCTGATCAGATGCTCGACATGGGCGATCGGCGTGTCGGGCACGATTCCATGGCCGAGATTGAAGATATGGGGTCGGGCGGGGAAAGCCGCAAGGATGCGGTCGATCGCCGTGTCGAGCGCTGCGCCGCCGGCAACGAGCGCAAGCGGGTCGAGATTGCCCTGCACCGGCAGATGCGGCGGCAAGGCCGCGTCGGCCCATGCGGGATCGACCGTCTCGTCGAGCCCGATCGCGTCGACCCCGGTTTCGTCGGCATAGGCGCGGAGTTTGCCGCCGGCGCCCTTCGGGAAACCGATCACCGGCGTGTCGGGGTGGAGTTCTTTCAGCCGCCGCACGATCGCGGCGTTGGGCGCGATCACCCATTGCTCATATTGCGCGGGCGACAGGCTGCCCGCCCAGCTGTCGAACAGCTGCACCGCATCGACGCCATTCTCGATCTGCCCCGACAGATAGGTGACGGAGAGATCGACGATCGCATCGACGATCGCCTGAAACGCCTTCGGATCGCCGAACGCCATGCGCCGCGCCGCGGCCTGGTCCTTCGAACCCTGCCCCGCCACCATATAGGTCGCGACCGTCCATGGACTCCCCGCGAAGCCCAGAAAGGTCGTCTCGGTAGGCAGCGACGCCGCAACCCGCGCCACCGTCGAATAGACGGGATCGAGCCGCTCGTGCGCCGCTTCAAGCGACGTCAGGGCGCTGTCGACAAGCGGCGGGGCCAGCCGCGGACCTTCGCCCGCCTCGAACCACAGATGCTGGCCGAGCGCGTGCGGGATGACGAGAATGTCGGAGAAGAGGATCGAACCGTCGAAGCCGAAACGCCGGATCGGCTGCAGCGTGACTTCGGCCGCAGCCTCGGGATCGTAACAAAGTTCGAGGAAACCGCCCTTGGTCTCACGCAGCGCACGATATTCGGGCAGATAGCGCCCGGCCTGGCGCATCAGCCAGAGCGGCGGACGTTCCTGCCGCACCCCGCGCAGCGTCGCGAGCAGCTTCTTCGATGACGCCTTCACGCGGCCCCTCTTTCTCTCTTCATAATATATATTAAAATGGATTGTGGTGGTTTGTAGGTCGGCGGACAAGCGCGGCTTTAGGCTCCGGCGTCCCTTTTGCCAACAGCTTGACTCTGTCCGTCGCCGGTAACGCGACGGAGTCGCGGACTGCCATTCCCGCAATTCACAGCTTGTGGATAAGAGTCATCCCTTGTGGATAAGGGGTGGAGCGGAATCGACACGACCGGGGATGAAACCTGTGTGTCCAATTCATCCGGCGCTTATGCCTGAACTTATCCACAGGCGGTCCGGACGCTTCGCGACTTGCCTTTTTCGGCGCTTTCCCGCCATGGTGCCGCGATGGGCCGGCTTCACCTGCATCTCATATCCGACTCCACGGGCGAGACACTCGAAAATATCGCCAAGGCGGCGATCGCGCAGTTCGACGATGTCGAGGTGGTGCGCCATTTCTGGCCGATGGTGCGATCGGAATCGCATCTCGACCGGATCATGGCCGAAGTGCAGGCGAGCCCGGGGATGATCCTCTTCACCCTCGTCAACGGCGAGTTGCGCGTCAGCCTCGAACGCAGGGCGAGCACGCTCAATCTTCCCACCGTGGCGGCGCTCGACGCGGTCACCGATGCGCTTTCGCGCATGCTCGGACAGGAAGCCAAGGCGCGTCCCGGCCGCCAGCACCAGCTCGACGCCGCCTATTTCGCGCGCGTCGAGGCGATCCAGTTCACCGTCGCGCACGACGACGGCATCGGCTGGGAGAATTGGGAACAGGCCGACATCGTCCTCGCGGGCGTGTCGCGGACCTCGAAGACGCCGACGAGCATCTATCTCGCGAACCGCGGCTTCAAGACCGCGAATATCCCGATCGTCCCCGAATCGCCGCCGCCGGGCGCACTGTTCACTCTGAAGCGACCGATGGTCGTCGGGCTCACCACCGGGCTCGACCGGCTCGTGCAGGTTCGTCGCAACCGCCTGCTGTCGCTCAATCAGGCGCCCGAGACGAGCTATGTCGACGACGAACGCGTGAAGGCCGAACTCGCTTATGCCCGGCGCATGTTCGCCGACAATGGCTGGCCGGTGATCGATGTTACACGCCGCTCGATCGAGGAAACCGCCGCGGCGGTGATCAAGCTCGTCGAGGATCGGAACGACGCATGACATTGCTCCTCGCCTCGCAAAGCAGCGGCCGCGCCGCGATGTTTCGTGCCGCCGGGCTGACCTTCGAAACCTCGGCCGCGCATGTCGACGAGGAGGCGCTCACCGCCTCGCTGCTCGCCGCCGGCCAGACGCCGCGCAACATCGCCGACGCGCTCGCCGAAGCGAAGGCCGTCAAAATCTCGTCGCGGCTTCCCGGCGTGACCGTGATCGGTGCCGATTCGACGCTCGCCCTCGACGACGGCGTGATGCTTTCGAAACCCGAAAGCCCCGAACAGGCCGCCGATCATCTTCGCCGCATGGCGGGCAGGCGTCACCGACTGTTCAGCGCTGCGGTCGCTGCGCGCGACGGCGCCCCCGTGTGGCGTGCGATCGGCGAGGCGAAGCTCTGGATGCGCCCCTTGTCGGATGCCTTCATCGCCGACTATGTCGCGCAAAACTGGGACAGCATCCGCTGGACCGTCGGCTGTTACGAAATCGAAGGAGCGGGCGTGCAATTGTTCGACCGGGTCGAGGGCGACCCCTGGACCATCATCGGCATGCCGATGCTCCCGCTGCTGGCGTGGCTGCGCACTGCCGGACTGGCCGCATCATGAGCAATATTCCGTACGCCGAAGTGATCGGCGATCCGATCGCGCACTCGAAATCGCCGCTGATTCACGGATTCTGGCTCGAGGCGCTCGGTCTCGCCGGCGATTACCGGCGCGCGCATGTCACGCTGGACGCGCTGGCCGCCTTCGTCGCCGAACGCCGCAACGATCCCGACTGGCGCGGCTGCAACGTCACCATCCCGCACAAGCTCGCGGTGATGGATCTGGTCGACGATCCTGGCAACGTCCGCGGCACGATCGGCGCGATGAATACCCTCGTCCGGCAAAAGGACGGGACGCTGATCGGCACCAACACCGACGCCGCGGGTTTCTATGCGCCACTCGCCGGGCTCGACCTCGAAGGCGCGCCGGTGGCGGTTGTCGGCGCCGGTGGCGCGGCGCGCGCGGTGCTGTTCGCGCTCGCCCGCGCGAAGGTCGGTCATGTCACGATCCTCAATCGCAGCCCGCTGAAAGCAATGGGCCTCCTCGCGACGTTCGGGCTCAGGGGCGAGGTCGTCGCACTCGATGCGCAGCTTCCGCCGGCGGCGTTGCTCGTCAATTCGAGCAGCCTCGGCATGTCCGGTCATCCGCCGCTCGACCTCGACCTGTCGCCGCTGCCGGATGAGGCGATCGTCTACGACCTCGTCTATTCGCCGCTCCGGACGGGTCTGCTCCAGACCGCCGAGGCACGCGGGCTCGACACCGTCGACGGGCTCGACATGCTGATCGGGCAGGCGGCGCTCGCTTTCGAACTTTTCTTCGGCAGCGCCCCGCCCGAGGGGCGCGACGAGGAACTCCGCGCGCTGCTGATGGCATGAGCGGCCGGAAGCGCCCCGGCTCGCGGCTCCGCCGTCCCTTCATCATCGGCCTGACCGGTTCGATCGGCATGGGCAAGTCGACCGCCGCGGCCATGTTCGAACGCGAAGGCGTGCCGGTCTTCGATGCCGATGCCGAGGTGCACCGGCTGCAGGGACAGGGCGGCGCGCTCGTCGCCGCGATCGAGGCGCGTTTTCCCGGCACCACCGGTCCGGAGGGCGTCGACCGGCAGAAACTCGGCGCGCGCGTCCTCGGCAACACCCACGAACTCGCGGCGCTGGAGGCGATCGTCCATCCCGCCGTCGGCAAGGCGCAGAAACGCTTCCTCGCGCGTCACCGCGCGCGCGATGCCGTCGTGCTCGACATTCCCCTGCTTTTCGAAAAGGGCGGCTGGCGCAAGGTCGGCGCGATCGCCGTCGTGTCGGCACCGGCGTGGATGCAGCGCAAGCGCGTGATGCGCCGCCCCGGCATGACCGCGGCCAAGCTGAAGGCGATCCGCCGTCTGCAGGTCCCCGATCGCGTCAAGCGGTCGCATGCCGATTTCATCATCGAAACGGGCCGCCCCAAAAGCGAGACGCACCGCCAGATAAGATTCATCGCCTCTTGTTTCCACGCCCGATAGGGTCCAGATTAAAGCCTCGATGCGCGAGATTATTTTCGATACCGAAACCACGGGTTTCGATCCCAGGAGCGGGGACAGGCTGGTCGAAATCGGATGTGTCGAGCTGATCGACCGCCGCGAAACCGGCGTCACCTTTCACGCCTATTTCAACCCCGAACGCGACATGCCCGCCGCCGCCGAGGCGGTCCACGGCCTGTCGATCCAGTTTCTGTCGGACAAGCCGCTGTTCGCGACGCGCGTCGACGAACTGCTCGAATTTCTGGGCGACGCCCCGCTCGTCGCGCATAACGCCGCCTTCGACTTCGGCTTCGTGAATGCCGAGCTCGCGCGCGCCGGCCGCGGCGCGCTCGACATGGCGCGCATGTGCTGCACGGTCCAGATGGCGCGTAAACTCCATCCGGGTGCGAAGCACAGCCTTGACGCGCTCTGCACGCGCTACGGCATCGACCGCAGCCACCGCGTCAAGCATGGCGCGCTGCTCGACGCCGAGCTGCTCGCGCATCTCTATATCGAAATGACCGGCGGCCGGCAGATCGGGCTCGGGCTTGCCGCCTCGACCGCGAGCGCCACTGCGCCGGTCACCGCCGCGCCCGCCGCTTCGCGCGGTCCTGATCGCCCCTATCGCGAACCCCGTCCCCACAAGGCGTCGGCCGCCGAACTCGCGCGGCACGCCGAATTTGTCGCAGGGCTGAACCAGCCGCTGTGGCTCGATACGGTGTGATGACCCTCCCTTGAGTCATCGCACCGGCCAAGAAGGAGAAGAAAAATGGAAATCCGCGTCTCTGGCCACCAGATCGAAACCGGCGAAGCGCTTCAGGCGCATGTGTCGGACCGGATGAACGCGATTGCCGACAAATATTTCTCGCGCGCGATCGGGGCGCACGCGACCTTCGGAAAAGGTCCGCACGACAGTTTCCAGTGCGACATCGTCGCGCATGTGATGCAGGGGCTGGTGCTCAAGGGGCATGGCCAGGCGCAGGACGCGCATGTCGCGTTCGAGGGCGCCGCCGAACGCATCGAAAAGCAGCTCAGGCGCTATATGCGACGATTGAAGGACCGCAACAACGGTCCCGCGCAGCCGTCGCCGACGGTCGACGAGATCGAGGACAACGCCAGCTACACCGTTTTCGGCGCGAGCTCCGACGACGAGGACGCGGGCGATGCGCCGGCGATTATCGCCGAAACGCGCGTCGACATCCCCAGCAGCAGCGTCTCCGACGCGGTGATGATGCTCGACCTGCGCAACACCAACGCCCTGCTCTTCGTCAACAGCAAGACCGGCACGCACAATATGGTCTACCGCCGCGACGACGGGACGATCGGCTGGGTCGAACCACGATAGGGCTGGATTTTCTCCGCCATCCGGCTTAAGGGCCGCGCCCAACGATGCCCGAAGCCGGGATGGCGGGGGCCTGCCACGACAGATCCACGACCGCTTGCCAGCACCAGTTCCTGGCGGTGGCCGGCGTTTAACAAGATTTGGCCAGACGATGAATCTTTCTTCCCTTCTCTATCCGGCGACCGTGCGTGCGCACGTCCAGCTCGATTCGAAAAAGGCGCTTTTCCCCTTCGTGGGCGATCTCGCCAGCCGCTCGCTCGGCCTCGACGCGGGCGAAGTCAGCGAGGCGCTGCTCGAACGCGAACGGCTGGGCTCGACCGGGTTCGGCCGTGGCATCGCGCTGCCGCATGCCAAGATGGCGGATCTCGGCGGCGTGCGCGGCCTGTTCCTCCAGCTCGCCAAACCGATCGATTTCAACGCCGTCGACGGCTTGCCGGTCGACCTGCTCTTCATCCTTCTGTCGCCGCTCGACGCCGGCGCCGACCATCTGAAGGCGCTCGCCGGCGTGTCGCGGATGCTCCGCAACGAGGCGATCGCCGACCGGCTGCGCGGCGCGAAGAGCGACGAAGCGCTCTATGCGCTGCTCGCCGACAGCGAAACGCGTGACGCGGCGTAACGCCGCGCCGCGAGCCATCTCGTGATGCGGCTCAAAAGCCGCTTTCTTGTCGACCTGCTGCTTCGACGTGCCGAAGCGGCCGGTGGCTTTGCGACGATTCTCGCCAGGGGTGACGACACGTCGGGTGTCATTCTCGTCCAGTGCAGCGACCGCGGCGAAGCCGGACCGCTGCTCGAACGGCGTTTTTCGGCAGGTGGCAACTACATATGGGAGGCGGTGGGCCCGGCCGACCCCAAAGATGGTGAATCACGCGCAAACTATCAGGACAGGCGGCGAAAGGCCGATCCCGATATGTGGCTCGTCGAACTGGATATCGCAGATGCGCCACGACTCGTCGCGGAGTGGGCCGCGTTAACTTGACTCTGTTGCGGCGCACAATAGCTCGCGCCCATTCGATAACGCGTAGGTCGATCCGCGGGTTGCACTGCCCATGCAACGCACCCGGCAAAACGGTTTGGACACGCAGTCGGACGATGACCGCAGGCGGCGATACTGGACCATAGTCCCCCGCCTGGTTTGAGAGGTTCGGTTCATCGGCCGCACTTTTGACGGACACTATGAGTCGCATTCTGAACGTAGCCGGCATGGCTGCCGTGGGCATGACTGCCGCCTCCATGCTGCTTCTGGCGGAACCGGGCTTTGCAAGCGATCTTGCTGCCGACGCCAGTATCCCGACGATCATCCTCCCGGGCGCCGACGCGCCGGCCGCCGATGAAACGCCGGACCTTTCGACCGATGCCGGGCTGCCGGTCGACGACAGCAAGAAAATCGAAGACGATGTCGCTCCCGAGCCGAAGCCGGCGCCGGTCACCGCCGATTCGCTTGCCGAACTCGTCGCCGCGACGCCCAGACCCGCCGATATCGACCCCGAACTGCGCTGCCTCGCCGGCGCGGTCTATTTCGAATCGCGCGGCGAATCGCTTCCCGGCCAGCTCGCGGTCGCGCATGTCGTGATCAACCGCGCCCGGTCGGGCCGCTTCCCCAAGAGCCTGTGCGGCGTCGTGCATCAGAAGAGCCAGTTCAGCTTCGTGCGCGGCGGCAGGATGCCCGCCATCCGCAATGGCGCACAGTGGAACAATGCGGTCGCGATCGCGCAGATCGCGCGCGACGGCACGTGGAAGAACCATGCCCCGGGCGCGCTCTTCTTCCATGCCCGTTACGTCTCGCCCGGCTGGCGCAAGACGCGCATCGCGCAGATCGACAACCATATCTTCTATCGTTGACCGGATGGGCGCGGCGTGACGCTGCGCCCTTTCCTCCCCGCGAACCGGATGGGTCCCCCATCCCGTTCATTGCCAAGCCATGATTGCTGGCGCATGATGCGCGGATGACGCGTCATCTTCCTGCCGCCCTGCTTTTGGCAGTGGCGCTCGCCCTTGGCGGCTGCGCCACCGCGGTTCCCCCGGTCGAAGTCACCCGTTTCCACACCAATGCCGTTGCCGGCTGGGCTCCGGGTACGCGCTATGCGATCGCGACCGCGCCGCTCGATGCCCCGGGAACAGGGGCGCCGGGGGCGGCCATGCCGTCGCTCGAATGGAACAGCTATCGCGCCGCGGTCGATCAGCAGCTCCAGCGGCAGGGTCTCGTGGCGGCGGGTTCGGGCGAACGCGCGCCGCTCCTCGTCCGCATTTCCTTCGATCGCAGCGAGCAGCTCCCCGAAGGCCGCCGCTCGCCCGTGTCGGTCGGGGTCGGAGGGTCGACGGGCAGCTATGGTTCGGGCGTCGGGCTCGGCATCGGGATCAATCTCGGCGGAGGGCCCAAGCGAATGGCCGATCTCCAGCTCTCGGTGCGCATCGACGATGCCGCGAGCGGGCAGGCGCTGTGGGAAGGCCGCGCGCTGACGGCGGTGCCGGTGAAGGCGCCCGCCAACCAGCCGAGCCTCGCCGCGGCGAAATTGGCCGAAGCCCTATTCAGGGACTTCCCCGGCGAATCGGGACGCACTATCAGCGTCCCATGACCATCAGCATCAACGCCGCTTTCGACAGCGGCAATATCGTCGTGGAACATGTCGACGGCACGTCGGCGCGCCTTTCGATTCGCAAGGACCGCGAATCGGATTTTTTCCAGTGGTTCCACTTTCGCGTCGCGTGCAGCGTCGGCGACGCGCTCGAACTCGCGATCGCCGGTCTCGCCACATCGGCCTATCCCGATGGCTGGCCGGGCTATGCCGCCTGCGCGAGCTACGACCGCGAGACCTGGTTCCGCCTCGATACGGGCTATGACGCCGGCACGCTGACGATCCGGCACACCGCCGAAAGCCCGATCCTCTGGATCGCCTATTTCGCGCCCTATTCGATGGAACGCCACCACGACCTGATCGCCTCGGTCGCCGAATGCGAGGGCGTCACCTATCGCTGCCTCGGGACCAGCCTCGAAGGCCAGCCGATCGACTGCCTCGAACTCGGTACCGGCGATACGCAGGTCTGGCTCTATGCGCGCCAGCATCCGGGCGAATCGATGGCCGAATGGTGGATGGAAGGCGCGCTCGAAAAGCTCACCGATTCGGCCGACCCGCATGCGCGGTCGTTGCTCCGGAAATGCCGCTTCCATATCGTGCCCAACATGAATCCCGACGGGTCGCGTCGCGGCCATCTGCGCACCAATCATGCGGGTGTGAACCTCAACCGCGAGTGGGACAATCCGACTGCCGACCGCAGCCCCGAGGTGCTCGCCGTGCGCAATGCGATGGACGAAAGCGGCGTCGACTGGGCGATGGACGTTCATGGCGATGAAGCGATTCCCGCGGTCTTCCTCGCGGGCTTCGAAGGCATCCCGTCGCTCAAGGCCGAACAGACCGAAAAGTACAAGGCGTTCGAAACCGGGCTCGCGGCGAACACCCCCGATTTCCAGGTTGACCTCGGCTACGAACAGTCGGCGCCCGGACAGGCCAATCTTTCGATGTCGACGACGCAGCTTGCCGAACGTTTCGGCGCGGTGTCGATGACGCTCGAAATGCCCTTCAAGGACAATCGTGACCTGCCCGATCCCGTCCAGGGCTGGTCGCCCGAGCGTTCGAAGCTGCTCGCGCACGCGTGCCTCGCGACGCTGGACCAGCTTCTCTGATGCACGGCGGCTGGCGGATCGTCGAGGACGATCTGTCCGGCGCCGACATCCGCGCGCTGCTCGAGGTGCACTTCGCGGGCATGCTCGCGAACTCGCCGGCCGAAAGCTGTCACTTTCTCGATTTCGACGGACTGCGTGCCGACGGCGTGACTTTCTGGTCGATCCATCGCGGTGACGCGCTTGCGGGCTGCGGCGCGCTCAGGATGCTCGGCAGCGCGCACGGCGAGATCAAGTCGATGCGCACCGCCGAAGCCTTCCTGCGGCAGGGCGTCGCCGCGCGCATGCTCGATCATATCATCGATACGGCGCGCGAACGGGGTCTCGAACGGCTCAGTCTCGAAACGGGGTCGAGCGGGGCGTTCGAGCCCGCGCTGGCGCTGTATCGGCGCTACGGTTTCATCGAGTGCGACCCATTTGCCGATTACCGGCCCGACCCGTTCAGCCGCTTCATGACACGCGCGATCTAGAACGAAAACGGGGTCCGGAAGGGACTCCGGACCCCGCTCATGGGCCCCGAAGGGCCTCGGACAGGTGCTCGCGCCTTACGCGGCCTTCTTGTCCTCGATCGCCGGCGCGCTGCCGCCGATCGCGATCTTGTGTGGCTTCATCGCCTCGGGCACTTCGCGCACCAGATCGATGGTCAGCAGGCCGTCGGCGAGGTCGGCCTCGCTCACCCGCACGAAGTCGGCGAGCTGGAAGCGGCGCTCGAACGCGCGCGTCGCGATGCCGCTATAGAGGAGCTGGCGCGCCTCACCCTCCGCCACCGGCGCCTTGCGGCCGCTTACGGTCAGCATATTCTGCTGCGCCGTGATGTCGATTTCGTCGGACTTGAAGCCGGCGACGGCAACCGTGATGCGGAAATGGTCGTCGGCGACCTTTTCGATGTCGAAGGGCGGATAATTTTCGGCGCCCGACCCGCCGGTTTCGAGGAAATCGAACAACCGGTCGAACCCGACGGTCGAACGGCGATAGGGAGTCCAGTCGAAGCTGTTACGCATGGAGCATTCCTTCCTTGCAAAGCGAAGCAAAGGGACCGCGGCGCACGCCGCGATCGCCGCCCGGCCCCGTGTCGGCGGCCGGACAGGGGCAATCTGGTAGCGGCCGAAACCATTTCAAGAGGGCGGTTGGCGTTCGGCGAAAAGCCGCGCTAAAGGGCGGCAACTCTCCTCCAGCGCAAGGACCGAAAATGCCCCAGCTCATCCTCATCCGTCACGGCCAGTCGCAGTGGAATCTCGAAAACCGCTTCACCGG
>NZ_JAEMQX010000056.1 GCF_016463645.1 Sphingopyxis sp.
TAATGGTCGATCATCGCGCGATAATGCGATGTGATGACGTCATATTGTTCGTCGAGGCCGGGGTCGGGCCGCTCGGCCTCGCCGCGCAGCGCCGCCATCACCTGCCCGAGCAGCCACGGCCGCCCATAGGCGCCGCGACCGATCATGACGCCGTCCGCGCCGCTCTGCGCAAGTGCGGTTTTCGCATCTCCGGCCGAGCAGATGTCGCCGTTGACGATGACGGGGATCGACACCGCATCCTTGACGCTGCGGACAAAGCCCCAGTCGGCCTCGCCGCGGTACATCTGGTTGCGCGTGCGACCGTGGACGGTGACGAGCTTTGCGCCGAGATCCTCGGCGATATGCGCCAGCTCGGGCGCGTTGAGGCTGTCGTGGCACCAGCCCATGCGCATCTTGACCGTCACCGGCACCGACACTGCCTTGACGCAACTCTCGATCAGCGCCGCAGCGAGCTTCAGGTCGCGCATCAGCGCCGATCCCGCATCGCCGTTGGTGACCTTGCGCACCGGGCAGCCCATGTTGATGTCGATGATCGATGCGCCGCGGTCCTCGTTGAGCTTCGCCGCCTCGCCCATCTCGTAGGGGGTGCAGCCGACGAGCTGCATCGATACCGGCTCTTCGACCGGATCCCACGCCGCCTTCTGGATCGACTGGCGCGTCTCGCGGATCGCGGCCTGGCTCGCGATCATCTCGGTAACGTTGAGCCCCGAGCCATAATAACGCACGAGCTTGCGGAACGGCAGATCGGTGACGCCTGTCATCGGCGCGAGGATCACGGGATCCGCGATAGTGATATTGCCGATCTGGATGGGCCGGAGCGGCGCCATGGCGGGGAGCTTTCGTCAAATTGCCTAAATTTTGAGCAGCCCCTACACGCTAAGCCGCTTTCCCGCAAGCTGCGGCTGCGCTAACCGGCGCGGCTGATGATCGACTCCATGTCCTCCCCCGCTCCGCCCGTCGTGGCAATCCTGCTCGCCGGGGGCCAGGGGACGCGCGCCGGTTTCGGCCAGCCAAAGCAGCTCGAACTGCTCGGGGGCAAGCCCGTGCTGGGATGGAGTCTCGACGCGCTTGCCGCCCATCCCGCCATTTCGAACGGCGTCCTCGTGGCGAACGATGATGTCGTAGCGGCGGCGGGTCCGCTGCCGGATGGATGGATTTCCACCGCTCCCGGCGCCGAACGGCAGCAATCGGTCGCAAATGCGCTGGCGGCGCTCGCCGATTGGCAAGACGCGACGCTGGCGCTTGTTCACGATGCCGCGCGGCCGGGCATGACCGCCGGGGTGATCGATCGCCTGCTCGCGGCGCTGCAAACCGCCGAAGCCGCCATCCCGACCCTGCCGGTCCCCGACACACTGGTCGAACAAGCGCATGACGAAGCCGGCGATGTGGTCGATCGCAGCGTGCTTGCAAGAGTGCAGACGCCGCAAGGCTTCCGTCTCGGAACGCTGCGCCGCGCACATGCGGAGGCGGTCGAGGCAACGGCGACCGACGACGCCCAGCTCGTCCGCCGGCTTGGTACGACCGTGGCCGCTGTTCCGGGCGATGCGCGGCTTCACAAACTGACATATGCGGAGGATATGGATATCCTCTCGGGGCTTTTGGGGACGAACGTCATGATGCGAACCGCGGTCGGCATGGGCTATGACGTCCACCGTCTCGTGACGGACAAGCCGCTGTGGATCGGCGGGACAGAAATCGCGCATAGTCATGGACTTGAGGGGCATAGCGACGCCGATGTCGCGCTTCACGCGCTGACCGACGCGATCCTCGGCGCACTGGCCGACGGCGACATCGGCGATCATTTCCCGCCGAGCGATCCGCAGTGGCGCGGCGCCGCGTCGCACCGCTTCCTCGCGTTTGCCGGCGAGCGCGTCGCGGCGCGCGGCGGACGGATCGACCATCTCGACCTGACGATCATCGCCGAAGCGCCGAAAATCGGCCCGCATCGGGACGCGATCCGCGCACGCATTTCCGAAATCCTTGCGATTCCGGTCGAACGGATTAGTGTGAAGGCGACAACGACAGAGCGGCTGGGCTTTACCGGCCGCCGTGAGGGGATAGCGGCTCAGGCCGCCGCGACCTTGAAACTTCCGGAGAATTGAACCTTGCAGTCTGTCGAAAAAGCGCGCCTCGCCGCGCGCGATGAACACGCGACGAGTGTCCTCGCCAACAACCGTGCAGCGGGGCGCAGGGTTGCCGTCGCCGAAAGCTGCACCGGCGGCATGGTCAGCGCAGCGCTGACCGACATCGCGGGCAGCTCCGACGTCTTCTCGGCGGGCTTCATCACCTATTCGGGACACGCCAAGCAAACCCAGCTCGACGTCAGCAGCGAGATCATCGAAACCTTTGGCGAGGTCTCGCTGGCGACCGCTTGGGCGATGGCTGCGGGCGCGCTCGCCAACAGCGACGCCGACGTCGCGGTTGCGATCACCGGCATCGCCGGTCCCGGCGGCGGGTCGGAGAAGAAGCCCGTCGGCCAGGTCGTCTTCGCGCGCGCGCTGCGGGGTCAGGATCCCGACGATTATTTCACCCAGCGCGTCCAGTTCGAATCGACCGACCGCGCCGCGATCCGCCAGGCCGCGACGCTGTTCGCGCTTGACCTGCTTCAGCCCGAAAAGGACGAGCTGCGTCCGTCGGAGGATATCTCCCTTCCCGCCCCGTAAAGTTCGTCGGCGCGCGCCTCGAACGCCGCGATCATCTTCCTCAGCGCCTTGTCGAACATCTGCCCGGCGAGTGCTTCGAACACGCGGCTGCGGAACGAAAAATCGACCATGAAGTCGACACGGCACCCACCACCGTCGGCAGGCTGGAAATGCCATTCGTTGTTCAGGTGCTTCATCGGGCCGTCGATATAGCTGACGCAAACCTCGTGCGGCCGCTGCTTGTGCACCCGGCATGAGAAGCTTTCCCGAAGTCCCTTGAAACCGACGATCATGTCGGCAACGGTTTCATGCTCGCTGTCGTCGCGGATGCGCAGCGCGACGACCCACGGCAGAAATTCGGGATAGCGCGCGATATCGGTGACGAGCGCGAACATCTGTTCGTCGCTGTACGGAAGTTCGCGTGTTTCGTGATGCCTCGGCAAAGAGCGCTCAGCCCGCCTTGACGCGCGCCAGCTGCGCCTCGCGCGCCGCGCGCATGCGCTCGAAATCGTCGCCGGCGTGATAGCTGGATCGCGTCAGCGGCGACGAGGCGACCTGCAGGAAGCCCTTGGCGCGCGCGATCTGCGCATAGGCATCGAACGCCTGCGGCGTCACGAATTCCGCGACCTTCGCATGTTTCGGCGTCGGCTGCAGATACTGTCCCATCGTCATGAAGTCGATGTCGGCGCTGCGCATGTCGTCCATCACCTGATGCACTTCCATGCGCTCTTCGCCGAGCCCGAGCATCACGCCCGACTTGGTGAAGATCGACGGATCGCGGCGCTTGACGCTTTCGAGCAGACGCAGCGACGCATAATAGCGCGCGCCCGGGCGGATCGTCGGATAGAGCCGCGGCACGGTTTCGAGATTATGGTTATAGACGTCGGGCCGCGCGTCGACGATCGCCGCGACCGCGCTCTCGGGCTTGTTGCGAAAGTCCGGGGTCAGGATCTCGATCGTCGTCTGCGGCGTTTCGCGGCGCAGCGCCTCGATGACCTTCACGAACTGGCTCGCCCCGCCATCGGGCAGATCATCGCGGTCGACCGAGGTGATGACGATGTGGCTGAGCCCCATCTTCGCCGCGGCGATCGCCGTATGCTCGGGCTCGAGCAGGTCGACCGGGCGCGGCATCCCCGTCTTGACGTTGCAGAAGGCGCAGGCGCGCGTGCAGGTGTCGCCGAGGATCATCACCGTCGCATGCTTTTTCGTCCAGCATTCGCCGATGTTGGGACACGCCGCTTCCTCGCACACCGTATGCAGGTTGAGCTCGCGCATCAGCTTGCGCGTTTCGGCATAACCGGGGCTGGTCGGCGCCTTGACGCGGATCCAGTCGGGCTTGCGCGCGCGCTGGCTGGGAGTCGATGCGGGCTGTGCGGGCGATGCGGGAGCGTTCATGGCGCCCACATAGTCGTGCGCGCGCCTCTTCTCAACCTCTCTGCCTATGCTAAGGCGCCCGCATGACTCACTTTGCAGACATGATCGAGGGCTACCGGCGTTTCCGTAACGGCGGCTGGGCGGAACAACGCGAACGCTGGGAGCAGCTTGCCGAGGGGCAATCGCCGAAGGTGATGATCATCGCCTGTTCGGACAGCCGCTCCGAACCCTCGCAGATTTTCGACACCAACCCGGGCGAAATCTTCGTCGTGCGCAACGTCGCCGCGCTGGTGCCGCCGTTCGAGACCAACCCCGGACGCCACGGCGTCTCGGCGGCGCTCGAATTCGCCGTCCAGTTCCTGAAGGTCGAGGAAATCGTCGTGATGGGCCACGGCATGTGCGGCGGCTGCCACGCGGCGCTGCACCGCTCGATGGAAGGCGCCGAGCCGGGCCGCGGCGGCTTCATCGCCGACTGGATCGCCATGCTCGACGATGCGAGCGCCGAGGTGCGGAGCAAGCATGCCGACATCGACAATCGCGAGGCGGGCCGCGCGATGGAGCTGGCCGCGGTTCGCGTAAGCCTTGACAATCTGATGACTTTTCCGTGCATTCAGGAAAAGGTCCGGCGCGGCAGGCTGAAACTGCGCGGCGCCTTTTTCGCGATCAGCGATGGCGTGCTGCACGTGATGGACGAGGCGACGGGAGATTTTTCTCCCGCCTGAACAGGAGGGCGACATGAGCAAGAACGCATTCTGGGTGACCGTGATCTTCGTCGCGGCGATCGTCGGGGCGCTGATGGGACCCGCCATTGCGCAGTCGCTCTCGCCCGGCACGATGCTGATCTTTTCGGTGATCACCCTCGTCGCGATCGTCGGGCTCATCGTCTGGTCGCTGTCGAGCAACAAGTCGGGGAAGAAGGCCGATACCGCCACGCTTGCCGACGCCCGCGCGATGCACGCGCCCGAAGGCAAGGCGCGCATCTATGTCACCCGCCGCGGCTTCGTTGCGGCGCTGCAGGGAATGAACGTCACGCTCGACGACACCGCCAAGGGGCAGATCAAGTCGGGACAGATGCTGATGGCCGATATCGCGCCCGGAACGCATCGCCTTCATGCCGCGATGGCGAAGGGGATCATGGCCAACGCCGGCATCACGGAAATCGAGGTCGCCGCGGGCGAGGTTGTCGTCATCGACGCGATGTTCGAAATGAGCGCACTCAAGGGCGATGCCAGGCTAACCCGGCTCGACGGCGCAAAGGCGCGCGAGAATGTACAGGCGACCAAACTGATCCTATGGGAAGTCCCGCCCGCCTGATCGGCGACGAAACGAGACCTGGCTGCGAGCAGCGGTGAAATGCCGCTGCAACAATCGTACAAATCGAACGTTCTCCCGAAAAAGGAGAATTGGATGGCCCTTCGCCAGACCCTGCTGGCTGCGCCGGCGCTTGCTTCGCGCAGACATGCTTTTCCCGGCGAGGATGAATCCTACACCAAGGCCCGCAAATCGCTCCTTGCCGAGGAAATCGACCTGCGCCGCCGGATCGCCCGCGTCGCGGCGCAGCGCCGGGCGCTGCCGCCCGGGCCGCGGATGAGCGACTATCGGTTCAGGCTGAACGACGGGATCGAACTCGGCCTTGCCGACCTGTTCGGCGGCCGCGATACGCTGGTCGCCTATTTCTGGATGTACGGGCCCGAACGCGACCGGCCCTGCCCGATGTGCACCAACTGGCTGGGTTCGGTGGACGGCAACGTCAACGACATCAGACGGCGCGTCGCGTTCCACATATTCGGGCGCAGCCCGGTCGAACGCCAGCAGGCTTTCGCGGCCGCGCGCGGATGGCAGGCGCTCGATTTCGTGCAGCTGGTCGGAGACGGTTTTGCGAAGGATTTCCGGCTTCTCAATGCCGACGGGAGCGAAAATCCGATGCTGGCGGTGTTCCGGAAAGACGGTGACGATGTCCGGCTGTTCTGGAAGAGCGAGATGACCGCCGAAATGGCCGACCCGGGGCAGGACCCGCGCGGCGCGCCCGATATCGCGAGCCTGTGGAATATCCTTGACCTGACACCCTCGGGCCGCGGAACCGACTGGTATCCGTCGCTGGAATATTAGGGAATGGCGTAAGTCACATTCGCCTGACCGACGGGCTTGTCGGCATCGTCGGTCCAGATACGGATATCCATCACCGCGAGCCGTTTGCCGAGGCGCAGCAGATTCGCATCGGCGAAGAGCGCTCCCGGACGGCACGGGCGCAGGAACTGGTAGTTGAGCGCGCTCGTCACCGCCATCGCGACGGGGCCGATATGCGCAAGGACGAGCGCATAGGCCGCCATGTCGGCGAAACCCATCTGGGTCGGACCCGAGATCAGTCCGCCCGGGCGGAGCGCCTGCTCGTTGGGATCGAGCCGGGCGCGGACATGCCCCGGCACGGCCGAGACCACCCGGCCACGCGAGCCGGGCTGCGAATGCGGGAAAGCCTCCGCCATGAAATCGTTGAGCGCGTCCGCGTCCATGCGGATCGCGCCCGACGAAACCGGTGCCGCCTCCCCCGCCACGGCGCTTAGCGCGTCAGCTTCTTGTACGAGGTCGCGTGCGGACGCGTCGCATCGTCGCCGAGGCGGCGGATCTTGTCCTCTTCATAGGATTCGAAATTGCCTTCGAACCATTCGACATGGCTGTCGCCCTCGAACGCCAGGATATGCGTCGCAAGGCGGTCGAGGAAGAAGCGGTCGTGGCTGATGACCACCGCGCAACCCGCGAAATTCTCGAGCGCTTCCTCGAGCGCCGCGAGCGTTTCGGTGTCGAGATCGTTGGTCGGTTCGTCGAGCAGCAGCACGTTGCCGCCCTGCTTCAGCATCTTCGCCATATGGACGCGGTTGCGTTCGCCGCCCGACAGCTGGCCGACCTTCTTCTGCTGGTCGGTGCCCTTGAAGTTGAAGGCGCCGACATAGGCGCGCGTCTGCATCTCGTGCTTGCCGATCGACATCATGTCGTGGCCGCCGGAGATTTCTTCCCAGACATTCTTGTTCGGGTCGAGCGCGTCGCGGCTCTGGTCGACATAGCCGAGGCGGACGGTGTCGCCGATCGCGACGCTGCCGCCGTCGGGCTGTTCCTGCCCGGTGATCAGCTTGAACAGGGTCGACTTGCCCGCGCCGTTCGGACCGATAACGCCGACGATACCGCCCGGGGGCAGCGTGAAGGACAGGTCCTCGAACAGCAATTTGTCGCCATAGGCCTTCGAGATGTTCGACACCTCGATCACCTTGCCGCCGAGGCGCTCGGGAACCTGGATGACGATCTGCGCCTTGCCGGGAGCGCGGTTTTCCTGCGCCTCGACGAGCTGGTCGAACGATTTGATACGTGCCTTAGACTTGGCCTGACGGGCTTTGGGCGACTGCCGGATCCATTCGAGCTCGTCCTTGATCGCCTTCTGGCGGCCCTGATCCTCGCGCGCTTCCTGCTCGAGGCGCTTGCCCTTCTTTTCGAGGTAGGTGGAATAATTCCCCTCGTAGACGAAGTAGCGGCCGCGATCGAGCTCGAGGATCCAGTTCACGACATTGTCGAGGAAGTAGCGATCGTGGGTGACGAGGATGACGTTGCCCGGATAGTCGACCAGATGCTTTTCGAGCCACGCGACGCTTTCGGCATCGAGGTGGTTGGTCGGTTCGTCGAGCAGCAGGATCGACGGCTTCTCGAGCAGCAGGCGAGTCAGCGCGATACGACGTTTTTCACCGCCCGACAGATTTTCGACGCTCCAGTCGCCCGGCGGGCAACGCAGCGCTTCCATCGCGATTTCGAGCTGGTTGTCGAGCGTCCAGCCGTCGATCGCGTCGATCTTTTCCTGCAGCGTGCCCATTTCCTCCATCAGGGCGTCGAAATCGGCGTCGGCGGGCGGATCTGCCATCAGCGTGCTGATCTCGTTGAAACGATCGAGCATGTCGGCGACGGGGCGAACGCCATCCATGACATTTTCCTTGACCGTCTTGGTCGGGTCGAGCTGCGGCTCCTGCGCCAGATAGCCGACAGTGATCCCCTCGCCCGGCCACGCTTCGCCGGTAAAATCCTTGTCGATTCCGGCCATGATCTTCATCAGCGTCGATTTGCCCGTGCCGTTCGGACCGACGATGCCGATCTTGGCGTCGGGATAGAATTGCAGGCTCAAGTCCTTGAGCGTCGGCTTCTGCGCGCCGGGATAGGTCTTGCTCAGACCTTTCATCACGAAACTATATTGGGCGGCCATGGGATGCTCCGGTATGGGCTGGGCCGCAGTCGCGGCCGGGAGAGTTTGGGGGCCGGTTAGCGAATGGGCGCGCGGTTGGCAATCGGCGCTTGCGGCCGCCCGAATTGCCCCGCTAGGACAAGCGCATGACGAAAACGATCTCCGCCCGCCTCCTCGCGCTCGCCGGCACGAGCCTCGCCCTCCTCGGCTCGCCGCTGTCGGCTTCGATTCCTCCACCGCCCGGCGCGGCCGAGCTCGCTCAGCGCGGCGACGACATCGCCTGGTCGATCACCGAGGATCTGACGACCGAGATCGGGCCGCGCATGGCGGGCACCGAGGCCGAAGCGGCTGCGCGACGCTGGGCGGTGGCACGCTTGCAGGCCATGGGTTTCGCCAATGTCCGCGAGGAACAGTTCGACATGCCGGTGTGGGTACGCGGCGAGGAACAGGCCTGGCTGACCAGCCCGTTCCTGCCGCAGAAGGTCGCGATTACCGCGCTCGGCACCAGCGCCTCGACCGGCCCCAGGGGGATCGAGGGCGACATCGCCTATTTCGAAAGCTTCGATGCGCTCGTCGCGGCGCCCGAACATCTGGTGAAGGGCAAGATCGTCTTCATCGACCATCAGATGGCGTCCGCGCAGGACGGCAGCGGCTATGGCACCTACGGCCGCGGACGCTTCATCGGCGCCAATGCCGCGGCGAAGAAGGGCGCGATCGCGACCGTCATCCGCGCGATCGGCACCGACGATCATCGCAATCCGCACGCCGGCGGCACCAACTTCGAGGCCGGCGTGAAGCCGATCCCCGCCGGCGCGATCTCGAACCCCGACGCCGACCAGCTCGTCCGTCAGTGGAAACGCGCGCAGCAGATGCGCAAGAGCGAGAATGCGATGGGCTATGTGCCCGAACCGCTGCGCATGAAGCTGGTTCTGACGCCGCAAAACCTCGGCACGAAACATTCGGGCAATGTCATCGCCGAAGTACCCGGCAGCGATCCGGCCGCCAGCCCGGTGATTGTCGCTTGCCATCTCGACAGCTGGGATCTCGGTACCGGCGCGATCGATGACGCCGCGGGCTGCGGCATCGTCACCGCCGCCGCGAAGCATGTGATGAGCGCCGGGCAGCCCCGCCGCACCGTCCGCATTCTCTGGGCCGGCGCCGAAGAGGTCGGCGTGTTCGGCGGCAAGGCCTATTTCGAAAAGCACGGAACCGAAAAGCACGCCGTCGCGCTCGAATCCGATTTCGGCGCCGATCGCGTGTGGCGGATCGACTTCAAGCTGCCCGACAGCGCCAAGGGTCTCGCCGACCGGCTCGCCGCCGCGGTGGTGCCGTTCGGTGTCGTGCGCGGCAAGCAGGCGGCGAACGGCGGCGCCGACATCGGCGCGCTCGTCCAGGCCGGTGTTCCGGCGATCGATCTGGCCCAGGATGGTACGCGTTATTTCGACCTCCACCACACGCCCGACGACACGCTCGACAAGATCGATCCGGCCCAGCTCCGCCAGAATGTCGTGGTCTGGAGCGCGGTTCTGGCGATTCTCGCAAACAGCGCGGACAGCGAGCTTCCGTGACTGTTACGGAGAAATGACAGATTCGCGCGACCCCCGACCATCTCAATTATTTTTGTTGACGATTCACGCGGAACGGCTAAATCCCGCCGCTCGCGGTACGGGAAGTTTTCCCGACGCGGAAAGGCATTTTAGGGAGCCCACACATCATGAAGAAGTTTGCTGCTATCGCCGTTGCTGCCAGCATGTTCGCCCTCGCCGCTTGCGGTGAAAAGGCTGCTGAAGAAGCCACCACCGAAGCTCCGGCCGCTGAAGCGGTTGCCGAAGAAGGCGCCGACGCCGCTGCTGCCGGCGCCGAAGCCGCCGCTGCTGGTGCCGACGCTGCCGCTGCCGGCGCCGAAGCTGCTGCTCCGGCCGACGCCGCTGCTGCTCCGGCCGCTGACGCTGCTGCCGCTCCGGCCGCTGACGCCGCTGCTGCTCCGGCAGAAGCCAAGAAGTAAGTCGCAGCCCTTCGGGGCAATGACTGAAACGGAAACGGGCGGTCTTCCTTCGGGAAGGCCGCCTTTTTCTTTGCCTGCAACCCGGCAGGCCATTCAGGCGTCGTCATGAGCGGAAACGCCGCTGCAAAGGAAATTTCGATGCCCACCCCGCCCTTCGGCCTCAAGGGCCTCGACCACATCGTCCTGCGCGTTTCGAATCTCGACCGGATGCTGGCCTTCTATCGCGAGGTCGTCGGCTGCAGCGACGAGCGCGAACAGGCCGAAATCGGTCTGTTCCAGCTTCGCGCCGGGCAATCGCTGATCGATCTGATAACGATCGACGGCCGGCTCGGTGCCGCCGGCGGCGCAGCGGCGGGCATCGAAGGACGGAATGTCGATCATTTCGCGCTCGCGATCACGCCGTTCGACGAAGACGCGATCCGCGCGCATCTCGCCCGCCACGGCGTCGAGGTCGAGCAGGCCGGGCCGCGCTACGGCGCCGGGGGAGAAGGCCCGTCGGTCTATTTCCGCGACCCCGAAGGAAATCTGATCGAACTCAAGGGGCCCGCGACAAGCAGCGTATAGACTTGCGGCCCGACGCTGTCTAAGGCGCGGGTCGGTCGTCGGGGAGTAGCGCAGCCCGGTAGCGCGCCTGCTTTGGGAGCAGGATGTCGCAGGTTCGAATCCTGTCTCCCCGACCACTATCCCCTTGCGCCGTCGGCCTCAGCCGGCCGACGTCGCGATCAGCCGCGCATAGAAATCGATCATCCGCCTGAAGCTGTCGATCGTCATATGCTCGTTGGTCCCGTGGATCATTGCGGTTTCCTTGAGCGTGAAGTGCATCGGCATGAAACGATACACATCCTCTGAAATCGGCTCCATGCTGCGGCTGTCGGTCGCGGCGACGACCAGATAGGGAGCGACCACCGCATCGGGGGCGTCGGCGCGCGCGGCGGCGACGACATATTTCCAGCCCTCCGAATTGCTCGACGAGACGCGCGACGGTTCGTTCGGGGGTTTGACCCAGCTCAGTTCGACCGGCGCATCGCCGACCGCCGCCTTCGCCCGCGCCATGACATCGGCCGAACTGTTCCACGGCGCGATGCGATAGTTGATCAGCGCGGTGGCCGATTGCGGCAGGACATTTTCCTTGGGGCTGCCTTCCAGCATCGTCGGCGCGATCGTCGTGTGAAAGGCCGCGGCCGAAGAGGGCGAGGCCGACAGCTGCTTCCTGAGCGGCGCCCCGAGCAGCCACCGGTTCGCCACCGCCAGCTCGGTGACGCCCCCCTTGTGCGCCGCAAGCGCCTCGACCATCGCCGCACCGGGGCCGCGCATCTCGATCGGGAACGGACTTTCGGCGATGTCGAGCACCGCGCGCGCGAGCGTCGTCACGCCCGTTTCGGCGGGCGGCATCGAACTATGCCCGCCCGGCGCGTTCGCGGTGACCTTGAGCGTCGCATAGCCCTTTTCCGCGACGCCGATCAGGATCGCCGGCCCGTCGATCACGGGCGTGTCGCGGAGCACGACGCTGCCCTCGTCGAGCGTATAGAGCGCGCGCACGCCTTCGGACTTCAACCTGGCGGCCGCCGCGACCGCGCCCGAACCGCCCGCCTCCTCGTCGTGCCCCGAAACCAGATAGATGCCGCGCTTCGGCCGGAATCCCTGCGCGGCCAGCGCCTCGATCGCCTCGAACAGCCCGATCAGCGAGCCCTTGTCGTCGACGGTGCCGCGCCCCCAGACTGCCTTCTCGGCGATCGTCCCGGCAAAAGGCGGGTATTTCCAGTCCTTCTCCGTGCCTTCGGTCACCGGCACGACGTCCTGATGCGCCATGACGATGATCGGCGCGAGCGATGCATCGCTGCCCGGCCAGTGATAGATGAGCGTCCGGTTCGGCAGGATCGTGCGCTGCATCGCGCGGTGCGTAGCGGGATAGGTCGCCGCGAGCCAGCCATGCAGGCGGTCCCATTCGGCGATATCATTCCCGGCCGGATCCTGGTGCGAGATCGTCCGGATCTGCGCCGCCTCGCTCAGATGCGCCACCGCAGCGCCGAGGTCATAGGCCGGCACGGCGGCGAGGCGAATTTCGCTGCCGTCGGCGATGCCGTCCGGAGCGAAGGTCGCGGTGCGAACCGCGACCGCCCCCGCCACAACTGCCACGACCGCAAGGCCGCCGAGCAAGATCGTCCGCCGCTTCCCCATGTCCCTCTCCTTCTGCTCCGGCAATGGAGAGATATCGGTTTCGATTTGCAAGGAAAATGGTGGGCCCGGCAGGACTCGAACCCGCAACCTAGCCGTTATGAGCGGCCAGCTCTAACCATTGAGCTACAGGCCCCCGTTTCAAAACCCGTGGGGGTGTGCGGGCGATAGCGGAGCCTGCGGCGCATTGGCAAGCGCCAACGCTCAGCCGGCGGACGGCCGTGCTCCCTTCCGTTCGGCCATCGCCAGTATTTCGGCGGCCGTCGTGGCCTCGACGCCGCGCCGCGCGAGATGATCGAGAACGACGTCCCACCAGCGATAGAACAGATCGATATCCGCCGCGCTCCGCACATAGGGCGTGTTGCCCGGCTGGAGCGAAGGCGAATGGAAGGAGAAGTTGAGCACGGGCAGCCGCGCTTCGATCGCGATGTCGATCGCCTTCAACGCGCGTTCGGCGGGAATCCCCTCCGGCGTCAGCGCGATGCGCTCGACCAGGCCGAGCCGCGCGAGCGCGGCGCCGACATGCGTGCCGTTTCGTGCCATGCGATGATAGAGCGGCCGCCCGACGCGGCCGAGCAGCCCCCCGAAAACCGTCGTGACGGGAATTTCGAGCATGGCTCCCCGATAGGTGTGTACCCACCAGGGGTCGAGCGGCGCGGCGCGATAATCGGGTCCGTGGCCCTCGCGATAGTCGAATCCCGAACGGACCGACGTGTCGCAGCGAAAGCCGAGTTCGGCGAGCATCGTCGCGCTATCGGGACCGAGCCCGTAGCGACCGGCGCGATAGACGACAGGCGCAACGCCGAACCGGTCGCGGATCGCGTCGCGCAGCGCGATCATCTTGGCGCGCTGCAGTCCGGGCGGCAGATTTCCTGTGTAGCTGTTGCGCGCATTTACATCCTCGTCGTGCGGCGGCGTGACCCAGGGATGAAGCTGCGCCCCGATCTCGCAGCGCCCGCCTTTTTCGGCCGTTCCCAGGATTTCGACGGCTCTGTCGTCCGCGACGACCGGCCAGTCGACGAGATAGATCGGCCGAACCTGCGCGCGTTCGAAAAAGGTCTGGCACTCGGCCAGGGCGGGAACCGAACCGAGACGATAGCCGGTGCGCGAGAATGGCGCCTCCCAGTCGAAATCCTCTTCGGTATCGATCGTGACCCAGAAGCGGGGCCGTTCGCCCGCTCCCAGCGCTATCCGATCCGACGCGGCCGGATATGCGAAGAAATTGCCCGCAGGTTGCACTGCGCTCCCTTTGCCCCGGCCCGAACGGACCTACTCGCCCTGCTGGGCTTCCAGCTCGGCTTCGGCTTTCGAGTTGGCCGAGGGCAGATGCAAGGTCAAGGCGTTATGCCCGATATCGAGGCGTCCGCCGGATGCGCGCGCGAGGCTGTCGACGAGGCGGAGCGAAAAACCGAGGCTGAGCACCGCGGCGCCGGGAGCTTCGCCTTCGGGGCTGAATCCGGGGTCCAGCAGGTCGGCCGAGGCGGTAAAGCGGATCGCGGCGGGTCGCACGATGCGCAGGTGCAACATGTCGTCGTGGCGCGATTCGATCACCAGTTGTCCGACCAATATTGCGCCCGGTTCGGATATATCGACCAGCGCGGTCAGCAGGCGGCCGACCATGCGCCGGACATCGGCGTCGCCGGCGAAGCCGAGAAACGGCCCCCCGATCCGCGAGATGCTGAGTTCGACACGCTGATCGGCCAGAAGCGGCGCGAGTTCGCTTTCGACCTGCGACACGATCGCGCCGATATCGATGACGTCGTCCGCGGGCTGCGCCGGCCTGGCGGAATTGCTGCGTGCCGCCGTTTCCAGATCGTCGATGATCGACTGCACCGAAACCGCATCGGCGACGATCGTCTCCGCCATCGCACGATAGCTGTGGCTCACGGGGCCGAACATCTGCCCCGAAATAATCTGCGCAAATCCCGAAATGGCATTCAGCGGGCTGCGAAGCTCGTGGATCAGCTGCCGGATCGAATCGCCCGAATCTTCGGCTGGCGTCCGGCCATAGGGCATTTCGCTCTGGTGCGGCCGGCGGGCGCTGGCGCGATAGCCGCGAAACTGCCCCGTCGCCGGATCGAACCAGGGAAGCGCGGAAAAACGCCATTCGCCCGCCTCGGCCGATGTGCCGTCCAGCAACATGCGCGCATTGAGGATTTCGGCCCGCTGACGGAAGGCACCCGCCGCGATACCATCGGTGCCGGGCTCGCCGCCGAACGCCGCCTCGGCAATCGACAGGCCGATCACCGCGCCGCGGCTGACGCCGTCGACCCAGTGGATGACGCCATCGGGACCGGTTTCG
Source organism: Sphingopyxis sp. (assembly GCF_016463645.1). GTDB lineage: Bacteria > Pseudomonadota > Alphaproteobacteria > Sphingomonadales > Sphingomonadaceae > Sphingopyxis. The sequence continues at coordinate 14,715 of NZ_JAEMQX010000056.1, forward strand.
AACAGAAAGGCCGCGCGCGGCGCGCGCGGTGCCGCCGGCTGACTGCGGTTCGACTGATATTTGTCGATCCGCCGCACCAGTTCGCTGATCTGGCTGGGGCCGGCTCCGGTCGCCGCTTGCGCGAGTTCGGGCGCCCCAGCGGCAACTGCTGTCGGCGCGGGCATTTCGCCCGCTTCAACGTCCGGGCCCGGCAACGCCACCGACCCGCTGCCTAGGCTCGCGAGCGCGCGACAGACACCGGGCGGCAGGTCCGGACGGCCGGCCAGTACCGACCGCGCCATCGCGCCGGTCGCGGGGAGCAGCGCCAGCCAGTCCGCCTCCGACAATCGCGCATCGCGCAGCATGGTCGCGGAAACCGCGGGAACATCGTTGGCATAGAGCGCGACGAGCGGGGCGAAGCGGCCGTGGCGCGCGATCGCTCGCGCGCAGTCGCGGCGCACCGATTCGGGAACGCGAGGCCGCAATACGGCGAGCGCATGCAGGCTGCGGCGAATATCCTCATCGCCCAGTTGATTGCCGCGCTGCGCCAGAATATCCGAGAGCTGCCGCCACGCCGCGATACTCGCACGGCGATCCGCAGGCGCCTGGCGCAAGATGGTGGCGATCATCGAGTCACCCGTCACGCGAAACAGAGCCCCACATCCTCGATCATTGGTTAGCAGATGCTTACCGGCTAGCGTGAATCACCCGGTCATGAAAGTGCCTTAACTGTCCACGTCGCATTGTGGGACAATTGCAATCGCCTGAAATAATATTATGGTCATCACAGTTTTGGAAAGCGGATGTTTCAACGATGGCTAGTCAGAAATTCGATCAGATTGATTTGCAGATATTGGGCGAGCTGCAGAAAAACGGGCGGATGACGAATGTCGAACTGGCACAAATGGTGGGATTGACCGCTCCGCCCTGCCTTCGCCGTGTGCGCGCGCTCGAGGAATCGGGCGTCATCCGGTCGTATCACGCCGATCTCGATGCGGCGAAACTCGGCTATGGCATCACGGTCTTTGCGATGGTCAGCCTGCGCAGCCAGGCCGAGTCCGATCTGAAGGCGTTCGAGGACTATGTCGGCGGTCTGCCCGAGGTGCGCGAATGCTATATGCTGAACGGCGAAATCGACTTTCTGCTCAAGGTCGTCGCACGCGACCTCCAGAGCTTCCAGTCCTTTCTGACCGCGCACCTGACCTCGGCGCCCAATGTCACGAGCGTGAAGACGTCGCTGACGATTCGCACCGCGAAGCAACTCGCCGGGATTCCTGTCGAGTCCTGACCCCTTCAGGTCCTGACGCCAGCGCCGGGCAAGAGAAAGGGCGCCGCTCCTGTCCGGAACGGCGCCCTTGTCTGATTGTGCAAGGCCCGAGGCTTAGCCGCCCGTGGATGGCGCGGCGGCTGCAGGTGCCGGAGCCGGGGCGTCGATCTTGGTCGTCCACAGTTGGGCGAGCCGCTTGCGGGGCCCGGTGACCTGCGCAAAGCTTGCCTTGGCGCCAGCAATATCACCCGACTGCGCCTGTGCCACACCCAGTCGATAGGTCCAGAGTTCCTTGTCGCCGCCGGCGGCGAGCGCGGCCTTGTACAGCGGAATCGCGTCGGCATAGCGGCCGTAACCCACCATCGTGTCGCCCGTCGCGCCTGCCACCTTGGGGTTCGACAGCGTCGACGGCTTTTGCGCATAGGCCGTCAGCGTCGACTCTTCGTCACCCATACGTTCGGTCTGGCTCTTCAGCAGCTCGTCGAACTTCGCGTCGGTCGCGGGAATGACCTTGCTCTGCTTGCCCGACCTGATCAGCGAGACGACCTCGCCCGGCAGGGCGGCTTCGGTCGCGAGCGCCGCATATTCCAGATATTCGGGGCGTTGTTCCATCGCACCGGTCGCGCGCATCAGGCGCAGGACGTCCAGGCTGACTTCCTTGTCCGGATTGGCCTGCAACTGGATGAACAGCGTCTGGCGCCACACCGCCGGCTGATTATAGTCGCGCAGGCGCAGCGCCATCATGTCGAGCACCTCGTCGTTGCGCTTGGCGGCCTGCAAGGCCTTGATCGGGCGGACATAGAGTTCGTCCGACGGACGCTGCCCCGCGGCGCGGCTTGCGTCGATCGCGGCCTTGGCGATCGCGATACCCTGATCGGCCTGCCCCGAGCTCAGATAGCTGTCCATCAGCAGCACGGGCAGATTGGGATCGGTCGAGCCGGCGGCCTTGGCGGCTTCGAGCCGCTTGATCGCCTTCGGATAATCCTTCGCCCCATAGGCGAAATTGCCCGAAAAGAAGTTGTAGGTCGCCAGATTTTCCGGCGGCGTCATGCCCGAATCGAGCATCCCGTCGAGACCCTGACTCTGGATCGCCTGATCCTTGTTCAGAATGCCGAGCTGGAGCTGGTAAAAGGCAACGAGATATTTGTCGTCCGGCGTCGTCGCGGTGCCCTGCCCTTCGGTCAGCGCCGCCTGCAACGTCGCCGCGTCCTTCGCGGCGGTGGCATCGGTCATTTTCTTGAGCGCCGGACCAAAGCCCTTGCTGGCCGTCAGCCCCTTGCCCTTGCCTTCCTCTTCCTTCTTCTGCTTTTCCTTCTTCGGCTTTTCCTGGGCAGCGGCGGGAACGGCGGTCGTCATCAGCGCGCAGCCCAGCACGGCAGCCATCGCCGTTGCGGGCATCGAGCGGAAACGGTTGAACATCGAAATCTCTCCTTTGAACTCGGCCGCCTTCGCCCCGGCGTGCGGGTCTCGCGCACGCAGGTCCGGCCGCGCGTCGATAACGCGGCTAAACCCGTCGCGTTGCCATGGCAAGACAGCCGGCATCGATATTTCCCTGGAAGAAAGCGGCTGAACGGGAATTGAACCCGGTCTGCCGGTCAGGCGATCTCTTCGATCACCGAATTGATCTGGCGAAGCACCGCGGGGTCGCCCGGAGCTCCTGCCATCGCCGCCTCGGCGAGTTCGATCAGCGGAATGATTCCGAAGGTCGCTGCAAGCCCCTTCAGACGAAGCGCGGCGACCTCCCAATTGGCGTCGCAGCGGGCGCGGCGCATCAGGTCGGCGAGGTCGCGCGCGCTGCCGCTGAAAGCGCCGCGCAGGTCCATCGCCATCGTCGGGTCGTCCCCGAACGCGGCGTTGAGATAACGGTCGAGGGGGCCACTATCGAACGACATTCCACAGGATTGTCATCCTGTGGTTAAGTTTCCGTTTCATGATAGCCATTTGCTGCTAAGATGGTCCGATGACGGGGGAAAAGAAAATCGTCGGATTGTGGCGGAATTCCGCGGCAAACCCGGAAGCGGACGGCGCAGAACCGGCAGAAGCGACGGCGCCCGAGGCCATTGTTGCACCCGAAGCCGGGGCGCCCGCCAACCGGGACTGGCTCGATATGTCCGCGCTCGCCGCGACCGATGACGTCGACGATCTTCCGCTGCCCTCATCCCCATGGCGCGACCGCATGGCACCGGCGCTGCTCATCCTGCTCGCCATCGGCTGGACCGGGTTCGCGCTGTCGGTCGCCACCGACGGCTTCACGCGAGGACCCGCGATTGCGGCATGGCCCGCGCTCGTCGCGACCATCGCAATGCCCCTCACCCTTATCGCCGTCCTGTGGATGGCGCTGCTCCGCTCGGGACGTTCCGAACAGGCGCGCTTCGCCCGCGTCGCCGCGGCGTTACGCGAGGAGAATATGGCGCTCAACCGGTCGATGCACTCGCTCGGCCTGCACCTTGCCGATGCGCAACGGCAACTCGGCGAACAGGCGCGCATCGTTCAGCAGCTCGGCCTCGATACCGTGGCGCGGCTGAGCGAAAGCAGCGACAAGCTCGCGGGCAACGCTTCGGTCATCGCGAACGCCCACGACCAGCTCGCCCGGTCGGGCGATGTCGCGTTGCAGCGGATGGACGGCCTGCTCGCCGGCCTGCCGCGGATCGACGATGTCGCGCAGCGGCTCGCGGTCAATTTTCGCGAGGCCGGGCTCGTCGCGCACCAGCAGGGCGCCAATCTCGAAGCGAAGCTCGCGGCGCTCGGCGAAGAGGCGGCGAAGGCTGCCCGGACGGGCGAAGCATCGACGGCGGCCATCCTCGAAGCGATCGTCGCGCTCCAGGGGCAGACGAGGGAAACCGAGTCGGACCTGCTCAAGGCATCGGCGCAGGTCGCCGACGCGCAGGACGCCGCCCTCACCCGCATGACGAACCTCGCCGCATCGGCGCGCGACGACATGGCATCGACGGTCGCGTCGATAACGGGCCAGATGGAAAAGAGCTGGCGGGAGTTCCGCGAAGGCGTCGACGACGCCGGCACCCTGATGGAAGCCAAGCTTGCCGCTGCGCGCGAGGCGGGCGACGCGATGGGCGCGCAGCTTTCGGCGCACGCCGACGCCAGCGATGCCCTCGCCGCGCGTATCACCGCGCATGTGACCGAGGTCGGCAAACAGCTCGAAATCCTCGATGTCAGCGTCGGGGCCAGCACCGGGGTCATCGGCCGCGCGATCGACGACACCAGGGCCCAGCTCGGCACCTTCATGCAGGAAGTGCACAGCGGCAATGCGTCGGCACACCAGCTCATCGCCCACGCCGAATCGCTCCTGCTCGCGCTCGATGCGGTGACGCGCGAGCTCGACGAGACGCTGCCGCATGCGCTCGATCGCATCACGTCGCACGGCAAGACGACGCAGACGGCGCTGTCGCAATTGCGCCCGCTGCTCGACGCCTCCGAACTCGTCGCCCAGTCGACGATGTCGCACGTCAATGCGGTGCAGGCGACGCTCAGGTCGAACGAGGAACAGATGGCGGGCCATGCCGCCGGCCAGCAGGAGCTGGTCGATCGCATCAACGCCTCGCTCGCCGAGGCCGAGGCCGCACTGGCGAAGCTGCGCGGCGGTGCCGACGAATTCGCCGAACAGGGCGGCGCGCGGATGATCGCGACGCTCGCCGAGGTTCGCGCCACCGCCGATTCGGCGGCCGACGAAGCGCGGCTGACGCTCGAGAAGCTGGTATCGGACGCCCGCGACGCGATGCAGGCAACCGCGACCGGCGCGATCGATGCGGCGTTCAGGAACGAGGTCATGGCACAGCTTACCGCCATCGAGGACGCATCGGCGCGCGCGGTCGCCGCGGCGAACAGCGCCGCCGACCGGCTGATGCGCCAGCTGATCACGATCATGGACACGAGCGCGAGCGTCGAGCAGCGCGTCAGCGAAGCCGAACAGGCGATCGCGGCGTCGGGCCGCGAATCGCTCGCGAAGCAGGTCGGCCTGCTCACCGAAGCGCTCAAATCGACCGCGATCGACGTCACGAAAATTCTTTCGACCGAAGTCAGCGACACCGCATGGGATGCCTATCTCAAGGGCGACCGCGGCGTGTTCGCGCGCCGCGCGGTCAAGCTGATCGAGAATAGCGAGGCGAAGGAAATCCTGCGTCTCTATCAGGCCGACGACACATTCCATGCGTCGGTGAACCAATTCATCCACGATTTCGAGGCGATGCTGCGCGTGCTGATCGGCGCGCGCGACGGTTCGGCGATCAGCGTCACCCTGCTGTCGTCGGACATCGGCAAGCTTTATGTCGCACTGGCGCAGGCGATCGACCGCCTGCGGAACTAGCCGGAGCGGCAAAGGGCGAATCTGACGGGAACGTCGTATTTCCGGCCGGTTGCAGACGTTTCGGCATCGCCATGGGGTTGCGCGCATGGGGCTTTGGACGACTGTTTTGGCATCGTTCGGGTCGCTGGCTTTCGTCAGCGCTGCGGTCCCGGCTGCCGCGGCCCCATGCCTGGATGATCTCGGACCTGCTTTATTGGCAGGCGGATTCACCGGCCCGGTTGATTGTCGGAACGACCGGCTTTTCATACGGCATGTCGGACAGGTTCGGAAGTTTGGTCGCACCTTCCGGATATATTCCTGTCGATACAGGCTAAAGCCCGCGTGTCCCGATTGCGCGGTTCATGGCGGGCAGCGGATCATATTCATGGAACGCGGTCGTTATGTCGGACAGTACAAGGTCCGATTTCGTACGGGCAGCCTTGCGGCATGGCGATCTGGTGCTGGTCTCCACTGGTCCTGAAGCGCCAGTGACCGTTCGATTCACAAGGGACGGCCCACCCGACGTGCTGTGGGTCGAGGGCGAGGCGATCAGCCTCTTCAGATAGCTCCGCATGGCGATGTCCGGTTACCCGATTGCGCCACATCTGCGAAATCCGGCGATGGCAGCAACCGACAGGAAACTGCCGCGCGCTCGAAGGGCCTACGCCCGCCCGGTCAGCACATCCGGGTCCGCCCAGCCGTTCACATAGGCGGCATAATAGAGCCCGAACGCGATCGTCGCGGCGATCGTCATCTGCAGCAGGATTCGCCCGGGACGAAAGGTCGCGGGCGCGCCCGGTTCCTGACCCCGGACCAGCGGCGTTTCGTCGTCGCTCGCGCGGCGGCCGTGGAAGGGCAGCACGAAAAAGGCGCTGAACGCCCAGAAGAGGAGGTAGATGGCGAGCGCCGAGGTCCATTTCATCGCGGTCGCTCCGGACTCAGACGTCGACGAGCATGACATCGACGACGGGTTTCTTGCCCGTCCAGTCGGTCGCGACGCGGCGCACGCCGAGGCGGATCGCCTCACGGAGCTTCTCCTCGTCGCGTGCCGGCCCCGTCGCCGCCTGCTCGGCGGCTTCGCGCATCTCGTCGATAAAGGCCTCGCGCTCGTCCTCGACGGGGACGCCGCGATAGCTCACCGCGCTTTCGACGAAACGCTTGTCCGAAAAAATGACGGCAACGGTGATATGGCCGTTCAGCGACAATTTGCGCCGCTCGTTGATCGTCTCGCCGTCGGCGGGCAGGATGACATCGCCGTCGAGGATCAGCCGCCCCGCGCGCACGCGCTCGACGATCTTCGCGGAGCCCGGCGCGAGTTGCACCAGATCGCCATTTTCCTGCACCAGCGCATCGGGCACGCCCTTTTCAAGCGCGAAGCGCGCCTGTTCGTGCATATGGCGGATCTCGCCATGCACCGGGACCACGAGCCTGGGCCGCAACCAGCCATAAAGCGCGGCGAGTTCGGGTTGCCCCGGATGGCCGCTGACGTGGATATGCGCCTGCTTTTCGGTAACCGTCAGCACATCCTTCGCCGCGAGCTGGTTCATGATCCGCCCGATCGCGACCTCGTTGCCGGGAATCTGCTTCGACGAGAAAACGACGGTGTCGCCGGCCTCGAGCTTGATCTGGTGGATGTCGGCCGCCATGCGCGCCAGCGCCGCGCGCGGTTCGCCCTGCCCGCCCGTGGCGATCACCATCACCTTGTCGCGCGGCAGCCGCATCGCCTCGTCGAAATCGATCGTCGGCGGGAAATCCTTCAGATAGCCGACGGAGCGCGCGACGCCGAGGATGCGGTCGAGCGACCGGCCCGCGACGCACAGCGTGCGCCCCGTCGCCTTCGCAACCGCCCCCAGCGTCGCCAGACGCGCGGCGTTCGACGCAAAGGTCGTGACGACCACCCTGCCCTTCGCTGCGCCGACCGCCTGCTCCAGCCCTTTGCGGAGGCCGCCTTCGCTGCCCGATGCTTCGGGATTGAAGGCGTTGGTCGAATCGCAGACGAGGACGTCGATGCCCTCGTCACCGACCGCGGTCAGCGCGGCGGCGGTCGCGGGTTGCCCGAGGATCGGTTGCTCATCGAGCTTCCAGTCGCCGGTATGGAAGACGCGCCCATAGGGCGTGTCGATCACGGCCGCGCTCATTTCGAGGATCGAGTGCGCGAGCGGGATCAGGCGGATGCCGAACGGCCCGAGCTGGAAACTGTCGTCGATATCGACGACCTTGATCTCGACCTCTTTTTCCAGCCCCTCTTCGGCCAGCTTGTGCGCGATCAGCCCTGCGGTGAAGCGGTTGGCATAGAGCGGTACACCAAGGTCGGCGGCGAGATAGGGAATCGCCCCGATATGATCCTCGTGTCCGTGCGTCAGCACGATGCCGAGCAGATCCTTCTTCCGGTCCTCGATGAATTCGAGATCGGGCATGACGATGTCGATCCCCGGATAATCGTGGCTGCCGAAGGTCACGCCGAGGTCGAGCATGATCCATTTGCCGTCGCAGCCATAGAGATTGGCGTTCATGCCGATCTCGCCCGATCCACCCAATGCGAGGAAAAGCAGCTCCTTGCCCGGAGTCGTCATGTCGTTGTCTTCCGTTGATTATAGAGGTGCATCAGCCCGTTCAGCGTCAGATCGGGTTCGATACGGTCGAACAGGTGCGCCTGTTCCTGAAAAAGCGTCGCGAGCCCGCCCGTTGCGATGACGGTCAGCGGCTTGCCGATCTCCGCCTTCATGCGCGCGATCAGCCCTTCCATCATCGACACATAGCCCCAGTAAACACCGATCAGCATCTGGCTTTCGGTGGTCCGCCCGATAACGCTGCCCGTTGCCGGCACCTCGATGGCGATGCGCGGCAATTTCGCTGCGGCGGCGACGAGCGCTTCCAGTGACAGGTTGACGCCGGGCGCGATGATCCCCCCGCGATAGGCGCCGTCGGGGCCGATATGGTCGAGTGTCGTCGCGGTGCCGAAGCTGATGACCAGCTTGTCCTTGCCGGGTTCGACTGCCTGCGCCGATATCGCATTGACCGCGCGGTCGGCGCCGACCGACTGCGGCTCGTCGACCTTCAGCGCGATACCCCACGTCACCGGCTCGCGCCCCGCGACGAGGGCATCGACCCCGAAATATTTGACCGCGAGAAGCTGCAGATTGTGGAGCGCTCGCGGAACGACGGTCGAGATGATCACCGCATCGACATCGGCGCGATCATGCCCTTCGATCCGCATCAGCTGGTCGAGCCAGACCATATATTCGTCGGCCGTACGACGGTCGTCGGTCGCGATGCGCCAGCGCGCGAGCAGTTCCTGCCCACGGAACAGCGCGAATTTGGCGTTGGTGTTGCCGACGTCGATCGCGAGCAGCATCT
>NZ_JAEMQX010000270.1 GCF_016463645.1 Sphingopyxis sp.
ATGTCAAGGTATCGATACCATTTTGCGGGAAACCGAATGGACGGGGCGGGAAAGCCGCTGTTGTTCTAGCTTTCGCGGACGATCAGCGTGACGGGCATCGCCCGCGAAGCGACGGTCTTCCCCGCCACCTTGTCGAGCACTTTCTGCGCGAGCAGTTCGCCGCCGACCCCCCAGTCCTGCCGGATGCTCGTCAGTCGCGGCGAAAAGAGCGCGGCGCCCGGCGAATCGTCGAAGCCGACGACCGAAACGTCGCCGGGAACCGTGTAACCGCTTTCCCGCAGCGCCTCGATCGCACCCATCGCGATCGCATCACTGCTGGCAAAGATGCCATCGAAATCGGGGCCTTGCCCGCCAAGGAGCGGCGCCACCGCCTCGCGGCCGGCAGCGACGGTGAAGGCGCAGGGAATGTTCGCGACGATCGCCGCACCCGAACCTGCAAGCCCCGTCTCGAAGCCATTGAGCCGGTCCTCCGCCTCGCCATGCCCCGCGTCGCCGAGAAACAGCAGCCGGCGGCAGCCGCGACCGAGCAGATATTCGGCGGCGAGACGCCCGCCCTCGCGATTGTCGCTGCCGACGACGACGCGTTCGGGGGGACCATGTTCGGCGCCCCATACCACATAGGGCAGCCCGGTCGCCTCGATCACCGCGGCGGCGTCGTCGTGCACCCCCTGCCCCAGCAGGATCACACCGTCGGCCGAGGGCGGGGCTTCGGAAAAAAGGTCGATGGTGGTGAGTACCATATTCTGTCCTGCGGCGGTCAGCTCCTGCAGAATCCCGCCGAGCAGCAGCAGCGGATAGGGCTCGCTCATCAAACGCTCGTGCGAAGGCGTCATCTCGATGACGACCGCGATCGTGCGTGTGCGCTGCTGCCGCAGATTGCGCGCCGAGACGTTGAGCCGGTACCCCATGCGCTCGGCGGTCTCGCGGATCAGCGTGCGCGTGCTTTCCCTGACCGTCGAATGATTGGACAGCGCTCGCGATACGGTGATCTTGGCGACGCCGAGTTCACGCGCGACGTCGGCCATCGTGGGGCGCGCGCCGTCGCGGGGCTGCTCCTTTTTCACGGCCGGCTCCGCGCCGCGATCGATCGGAAGGTGAGACGAGGGGTCATCGGCAACCCCTAACGCCCCGCCGCGCCGTTCGACAAGAAACTTCGCCCCGCTCGCGGGAGGATGTCGCGACAGGCCGGACGCGCACCGCGAACGGCGCGCTGTCGTCTTGCTGCTGATTGACTGGAGAATCTGGAGCGGGTGAAGGGAATCGAACCCTCGTCGTAAGCTTGGGAAGCTTCTGCTCTGCCATTGAGCTACACCCGCCCGGCGCCGAGCGTTTGGCACGGGCGGCGGCGGCGGTCAATCTCTCGCGTCAGCGCGCCGATTCGCAGATCGTCTCCATCGCGACGAAGGTCGAGGTACTCGCGACATGCGGCAGGCTCGAAATTTTTTCGCCGAGCACGATGCGATAGCGGCGGATGTCGGGGGTGCGGACCTTGAGCAGATAATCGA
>NZ_JAEMQX010000175.1 GCF_016463645.1 Sphingopyxis sp.
CCCAGGCAGGCTGAAGGCCGAGCAAGCCTGACAGGCCCGAAAAGCCCGGCACGGGCGTCGGCGGCGATGACGGCGGCGGCATTATCCAGGGTTGATGATGGAAGTGGAGGATATCGACAACCTCTCGCGCAACCAAGACATCGCGGTCGGACTGCAAGTGATCTTGAAGCCACGGGCCCGTCCCACCCCGACATGGACCTCGATGCCCGAACGGACGTTAGATTTCGAGTTCTAGGCGTTCTGCGATGAAGGTTGGATCCCAGCCGGGATTGAAAGTGTCGACGTGGGTGAATCCGAGCCGCTCGTATAGGCCACGCAGGTTCGGGTGGCAGTCGAGCCGCAGCTTGGCGCACCCCTGCGTTCGCGCGGCATGGCGGCAAGCCTCGATCAGCGCGGAGCTGACACCCCGGCCCGCATGTGTCCGTCGCACCGCGAGCTTGTGCAGATATGCGGCCTCCCCCTTGAGGGCGTCGGGCCAGAACTCGGGATCCTCGGCCGACAAGGTGCAACAGCCGACGATGCCGTCGCTGCAACTCGCGACTAGGAGCTCGGATCTCAGGACGAAGGTCTCCGCGAATGTCCGGTCGATCCGCGCGACGTCCCAGGCGGGCGTTCCCTTGGCGGACATCCACGCCGCAGCGTCGTGCATCAGCCGCACAACCTCGTCGATATCACCCGAGCAGGCGACCCGAACGTTCGGAGGCTCCTCGCTGTCCATTCGCTCCCCTGGCGCGGTATGAACCGCCGCCTCATAGTGCAGTTTGATCCTGACGAGCCCAGCATGTCTGCGCCCACCTTCGCGGAACCTGACCAGGGTCCGCTAGCGGGCGGCCGGAAGGTGAATGCTAGGCATGATCTAACCCTCGGTCTCTGGCGTCGCGACTGCGAAATTTCGCGAGGGTTTCCGAGAAGGTGATTGCGCTTCGCAGATCTCCAGGCGCGTGGGTGCGGACGTAGTCAGCGCCATTGCCGATCGCGTGAAGTTCCGCCGCAAGGCTCGCTGGACCCAGATCCTTTACAGGAAGGCCAACGGTGGCGCCCAAGAAGGATTTCCGCGACACCGAGACCAATAGCGGAAGCCCCAACGCCGACTTCAGCTTTTGAAGGTTCGACAGCACGTGCAGCGATGTTTCCGGTGCGGGGCTCAAGAAAAATCCCATCCCCGGATCGAGGATGAGCCGGTCGGCAGCGACCCCGCTCCGTCGCAAGGCGGAAACCCGCGCCTCGAAGAACCGCACAATCTCGTCGAGCGCGTCTTCGGGTCGAAGGTGACCGGTGCGGGTGGCGATGCCATCCCGCTGCGCTGAGTGCATAACCACCAGCCTGCAGTCCGCCTCAGCAATATCGGGATAGAGCGCAGGGTCAGGAAATCCTTGGATATCGTTCAGGTAGCCCACGCCGCGCTTGAGCGCATAGCGCTGGGTTTCCGGTTGGAAGCTGTCGATTGAAACACGGTGCATCTGATCGGACAGGGCGTCTAAGAGCGGCGCAATACGTCTGATCTCATCGGCCGGCGATACAGGCCTCGCGTCCGGATGGCTGGCGGCCGGTCCGACATCCACGACGTCTGATCCGACTCGCAGCATTTCGATCGCCGCGGTGACAGCGCCGGCGGGGTCTAGCCGCCGGCTCTCATCGAAGAAGGAGTCCTCGGTGAGATTCAGAATGCCGAACACCGTCACCATGGCGTCGGCCTCCGCAGCGACTTCCACGATGGGGATCGGGCGAGCAAAAAGGCAGCAATGACGCCGTGGCACATTGGCGACTTCCACGTGGAAGTTTCACCGAGCCCCGCCGCGATGTGTGCTCTCGCCTTGCGCAGCTTGTCGGGGGTGACGACGGGACGACGGCCGCCCTTGCTGCCGCGCTCACGAGCAGCGCGCAGGCCAGCCTGGGTGCGTTCGCGGATCAGATCACGCTCGAACTGCGCGAGGGAGCCGAAGATGTTGAACACCAGCATTCCCCCCGGCGTGGTGGTGTCGATGTTCTCGGTGAGCGAACGGAACCCGATGCCGCGGGATGCCAGTTCGCCGATCTTGTCGATGAGGTGGCTCATCGAGCGGCCGAGCCGATCGAGTTTCCACACGACCAGCGTGTCGCCGGCGCGCAGATAAGCCAATGCTTCGGTAAGCCCGTGCCTGTCGGTCCTGGCACCCGATGCCTGATCGTCGAAAACACGTTCGCATCCCGCGCGCTCCAGGGCGTCATGCTGGAGCGATAGCTTCTGGTCCGGCGTGGAGACGCGCGCATAACCGATCAGCGCCACATTCTGCCCTGTCGTGTCCGTTTTCCCATCATCACGCGACCTTGTCCGAATCGCCATTGCAGGTCCAGAGTAAACGGACACATTCCCGGTGACCGTTCAACGGTCGTCTGACGGACAGCAGCAGCGAAGGAGATGATGCTTGGCGAGGCGGCGACTAGTGAGCCCGGAAATCTGGGCGGGGCATTATGACGCGCCGCTCGATGAGCGAGAGATTGTGCGTCATTATACGCTGACCGGCGACGATCTGGAAATTGTCGGTCGCCGTCGCGGCGATGCCACCCGGCTCGGCTTTGCGATGCTCCTGCTCTATATGAGATGGCCTGGCCGCGCGCTTGAAGCGGGCGAACTCCCGCCCGGCCCGGTGCTTGCCTATGTGGGCCGGCAACTCGGCGTCTCGCCGGAAGCTTTTGCCGACTATGCCCATCGGGACCAGACCCGCCGCGAGCATCTCGTCGATATCCGACGATCGCACGGGTTCAGGGCTTTCGATCGCCAAGCGTTTCGTGAAATCGTGGCCTTTTCGATCCCGATCGCGCAGACCATCATCCGCCCGGGCCAAATGGCAGGGGTTATTGTCGACGAACTCCGGCGTCGACAGATCCTCCTGCCTTCCCCGTCGATTCTCGAAGCGGTGCTCCGAAGGGCTCGCCAGCAAGCAGAGCAGCTTACCTATGAAGTGCTCACAAACGGCCTGCAACCCGACACGCTACAGGGTCTGGACGATCTGCTGGCCCGACGTACGGGGGAAACCGCGACATGGCTATCCTGGCTGCGCAACGCGCCACAGTCGCCGGCAGCGCGCAACATCCTGCGACTGATCGAACGGCTTGCCTCTATCCGCGCGCTGGGCCTCGATCGCGCTCGCGCCGACATGATCCCGGCTTCGACTTTTGACAGGCTGGCGGACGAGGGCAGCCGCATCACGCCCCAGCACCTTGGCGAACTCAATGCCCTGCGCCGACATGCGACGCTGGCGGCAACCGGCATCCGCCTTGAGGAAGACCTGACCGACGCAACCCTGACGATGTTCGACAAGCTGTTGGGCAGCATGGTGCGCCGCGCCGAGAACCGGACCCGCGATAAAGCCCTCAAGACGGTGCGGGAACTGCAGGGCCATCTTCGGACACTCACGGGGTCTTGCCGCATCCTCATCGACGCGCGCACCAAAGGCGTGGATTCGCTGGCGCAGATCGATGCCCTGGACTGGCAGCGCTTCGCCGTGGCGGTCGAGCAAGCCGAAGTGCTCGGCCGACCCGAAACCGTCGATCGCACCGCTGAACTGATCGAGCGGCATCGCACGGTGAAGCTCTTTGCCGGCGCTTTTCTGAATGCCTTCGAATTTCGCGGCGCCGGTGCGGTGCAGGGGCTCCTGTCGGCGCTGACGATTATCGCGGAGCTATACCGGACCGGCAAACGCCGCTTGCCTGATGGCGTACCGCTGCGCTTTGTGCCGTCAGCATGGCGGCCGTTCGTCCTGCGGGACGGTATCGTCGATCGTGCCGCTTATGAGCTATGCGCCCTTTCACAGCTACGCGAGCGGTTGCGAGCCGGAGACATATGGGTCGCGGGAAGCCGCCAGTTTCGCGATTTTGACAGCTATCTCATCCCGCCGGCCACCTATGCGGCGCTTCGCGAAAAGGGACCGCTGCCTCTCGCCATCGAAACGGACTTCGAACGCCATATCGAGGAAAGGCGCACCAGGCTCGACACGGCGATCGATCAGGTGACAGTTCTAGCCCGACAGGGTGAGCTACCCCAGGTCAGACTTGACGAAAGCGGCCTCATCATCTCGCCGCTGAAGGCGGTGACACCCCCCGCTACCGAGATTACCCGTCGCGCCGCCTATGATCGACTGCCCCGCGTGAAGATCACCGATATTCTGCTTGAGGTCGATGCCTGGACCGGGTTCAGCGAATGCTTCGTCCATCGGCGTTCGGGCCGGGAGGCCGACGATCGCAATGCCCTGCTCACCGTCATCCTCGCCGATGGGATCAATCTCGGCCTCACCCGCATGGCAGAGACCTGCCGGGGCGCAAGTCTGCGCCAGCTCGCCCATCTTCACGACTGGCATATCAGCGAAGCCGCCTATGGCGAGGCGTTAGCGCGGCTGATCGACGCCCATCGCACCATGCCGCTTGCCGCACTCTGGGGAGACGGCACCACCTCGTCGAGCGACGGACAACAATTTCATGCCGGCGGTCGCGGGGCCGCGATCGGCGACATCAATGCGCGCAGCGGCAACGAACCGGGTGTTGCCTTCTACACCCATGTCTCGGATCGATATGATCCCTTCGCGAGCCGGGTGATCGCCGCGACCGCCGGCGAAGCGCCCTATGTCCTGGACGGCTTGCTATATCACCAAACCGGCCTGACGATCGAGGAGCACTATACTGACACGGGCGGGGCATCGGACCATGTATTCGGGCTAATGCCCTTCTTCGGCTACCGCTTCGCACCGCGTCTGCGCGACATAAAAGACCGACGCCTGCATCTGCTGCCGGGTCAGGAAGCCGGACCGCTGCTGGCCGGGATGACGGGAGATCCGATCGCTATCGCCCATGTCGGGGCCCATTGGGACGAACTGTTGCGGTTCGCCACGTCGATCCGCACCGGCACCGTCACCGCTTCGGCCATGCTGCGTCGGCTGTCCGCCTATCCGCGACAGAACGGACTGGCCCTCGCGCTGCGCGAGCTTGGTCGCCTCGAACGCTCGATCTTCATGCTCGACTGGCTGCGCGACATCGACCTGCGCCGACGCACCCAGGCCGGACTCAACAAGGGCGAGGCCCGCAACGCACTCGCCCGCGCGCTCTTCTTCAACCAGCTCGGCGAGCTGCGCGACCGGCGGTTCGAAAATCAGACCTATCGCGCATCCGGCCTCAACCTGCTCGTCGCCGCTATCATCCTGTGGAACACCCGCTATCTCGAAATGGCGCTGGTGGACATCGGCGCGCCCGACGAAATCGCGCGCCACATCGCACCATTGGGCTGGGAGCATATCTCGCTGACCGGCGACTATAGCTGGAATGTCGATGATCGCCCCGATCCGGATGTCCTGCGACCCCTTCGCGCCGTCAGTTCCTTGCTCGCCGCGTGATGTTCGGCATCCGTTCGCCCTTAGCGTGCAGATACGTCACTTTCGTGTAGTCACCCCGGATAGCACTTCCCGCGATAAGTCCTGAAAGGCAGTCGCTTAATTTGATCGGAACAATCTATGTCCAGTAACCCGCCCCGCGAATTTGACCGACTGCTACAAGATGCGCCGCTGGTGCGGGCAATGGGGGGAGCACTCTCGATGTTTGCCACGCTGCTTGCGCGTCAAGGCATTGTCGAGGCGAGCGAGGTTGCAAACTTGCTGGGTATCTATGCGGTCGCCACAAGCGAAGTCGATAATGAAGAGGGCATGATCTTGGGATGCTGGGCAGCTATGATCCGCGACGTGGCGGAGCAACAGCGCACAGCTACTCGCAAATAACCCCGGCGCGCACGGCGCTAGCCGTGAGCCGCTTCGATCTTCTGGGCCAGCTCGGCCAGGTGTTCGGAATCAAGTAGATCCTCGGCGCTAAGATCGGCCGCGAAAAACTCGCTTCCGCTGGGTGGCGCGCGATCGACGGCGAAAGCGGTCAGATAGGGCCGCGCCTCGTCCGTGGCGATCCAGCGCCAGAAAGCATTGCCCTGG
>NZ_JAEMQX010000176.1 GCF_016463645.1 Sphingopyxis sp.
GGCGGGGGTATCGTTCACGCGCGAACGATTAGGGAACAGCGAGCAGGCTGTCCAGTGCGGCGAGGCCGACGGAAGGGATGGTTCCGCCGCGTTTCAATTCGTCGAGCGTCGCGCGCGCCATGGCGCGATAGGCGGGAAGCAGCTCGGGGCCATGCGTCTCCAGCGTATCGAGATGGCCGCCGATCGTTCGGGCATCGCCGCGCAGCAACGGTCCCGACAATCCCGCAAAGCCGAGGGTGAGGCTGTTTTCGAGCGACGCGCGGACGAGCGGCGCGAGCAACGCCGCCGGATCGTCGACTCCCGCTTCCTCCAGCGCGCGGGATGCCCCGGCGATCAGCGTCACCAGATGGTTCGATGCGTGGCAGAGCGCCGCGTGATAGAGCGCCCGCCGGTCCTCCGCGATCTCGACCGCGACGCCGCCGAGCAGCGCGACGATGCGTTTGGCCGCTCCGGTCGCCTCTGCGGACGAGCCGGTGATCGCGAACCGCGCGGCCACCATGCGCCGGGCTTCGACCGCCGGATCGCCCGTGAATGTCATTGCGGGGTGGATTGCGGCGGTCAGCGCACCGGCGGCGCGTAGCGGATCGAGAATGGCCGCGCCGCTGCCCCCGCTGACATGGAAGATCAGGGGCGTTCGGCCCATCGGCAGCACGGCTGCGATATCGGGCACGATATCCGGCAGCGCATCGTCGGCGACAGCGATTGCGATGATGTCGCATTCGGTAACCAGGCTAGCGATGTCGGGTATTGCGATCGCGCCGACCTGTTCCGCCGTCACGTGGAGCTTCTCCGGAGCGCGGCCCCACAGCATCGGCCGCGATGGCGAATGCGGAGCGAGGGCGAGTACAAGGGCCTGCGCGACGCGGCCGGTGCCGATGATTCCGGGCTGACGGGAACGGACATGGGTCATGGGCGTCCGTGTAACGCGCGGGCGGGGTTTCTCCAATGGAAGGTCGCTTTCGACCAGAAGCTGTCCGATCAATCATCGTCACCCCGGACTTGATCCGGGGTCCCGCTTGAAATCGAAACCTGCTCTTCCGCCATAAGAAGCGGGATTCCGGGTCAAGCCCGGGATGACGAAGCGGGGTGGCTTGCCGTCCGCTCCCACCCCGAAACTGCCATCGACCGCCCCCCAAAAACTTCTGTCCTACATTATCGCGCCGTGGCAGCCTTCACCGGCTCTTTGAAATCGTCGGTTTCGGCAGACAGCTCCCCGGATACTGCTTCTAAAGCCACAAAGGACACAGTTTCGATGCGCGCATGCGGGGCTTTTGTGGCTTTAAGCCCGACGGAGCGAAAAATACGCCATTCGCCCAAAGCCAAAAGGCGCTTCCAGCGCCCGGATTGCCGTTCGTGCTTTATCTCGCAATATCCCGCATCTACGGTCGGGCAATGCAGCGATATCCGATGATGAAACTGGCCGGAGGGGCATTGGCCATTCTGGCGCTTTCCGCCTGCGCCGGCGGCAAATATCGTCCCGTTACCGATACGCCGGTCCGCATAGGACCAGCCTATACGATCCGCGGTACGACCTATGTGCCCGCCGCCGCGCCCGCCTATGACGCGCTTGGCTATGCGAGCTGGTACGGCAGTGAATCGGGGAACCGCACGGCGAACGGCGAACAATTCCGGCCCGGCTGGATCACCGCCGCGCACACCACCTTGCCGCTCCCGACCTATGTCGAGGTTACCGCGCTCGATAGCGGGCGGCGGATCATCGTCCGCGTCAACGATCGCGGCCCGTTCGCGCGCGGGCGGATCATCGACCTGTCGCGCGGTGCGGCCGAACAGCTCGGCATGAAGGCGCAGGGCCATGCGCCGGTGCGCGTGCGCCGCGTCGAGCCGTCGGAAAAGGATCGCGAACGGCTGCGCAAGGGCAAGCCCGCGGCTTCGCTGTCGCGGGTGCCCGATAGCGAGTTGCTGTATCTGCGCGCGCAGCTCGCCGCCGGGGGGCGCTGACGCTTCGCATTCGACCTTGCGCCGGGCACGGCGCGCGCGCAAAGCGTCGCGAACAACAATGGGGAGGGGCGTTGCCCGTGGATCTGGCACCCTATCGACAGCATCGGCGAATCCTGACCGCGAGCCTCGTCGGCACCGCGGTCGAATTTTATGATTTCTATATCTATGGCACTGCGGCGGCGCTGGTATTCGGGCCGCTCTTCTTTCCCGAGAGTTCGGACTCGGCGCAGTTGATGTACAGCTTCATGACCTTCGGGCTCGCCTTCTTCGCGCGGCCCGTCGGAGCGATCGTCTTCGGCCATTATGGGGACCGGATCGGGCGCAAGTCGACGCTCGTTGCGTCGCTGATGCTGATGGGCGCCTCGACGCTGCTGATCGCGTTTCTGCCGACCTATGCGATGGTCGGCTGGGTGGCGCCGCTGCTGCTCTGCATATTGCGCTTCGGGCAAGGCTTCGGGCTCGGCGGTGAATGGGGCGGGGCGGCATTGCTTGCGGTCGAGAATGCGCCGTCGGGCTGGAAATCGCGCTTCGGCATGTTCCCGCAACTCGGCGCGCCGGTTGGTTTCATTGCGGCGAACGGGCTGTTCCTGCTGCTCGGGCTGGGACTGAGCGATGCCGATTTCGCAGCGTGGGGCTGGCGCATTCCTTTCCTGCTGTCGGCAGTGCTCGTCGGGCTGGGACTGTGGGTGCGGCTCAGGATCGGTGAGACGCCGGACTTTGCCGAGGCGCTCGAAAAGGAGGCGCCGGTCGCGGTGCCGCTCGGCGAATTGTTCCGGCACCATCTGGTCGCGACGCTGGCGGGGACCTTCGCGGTCGTCGCCTGTTTCGCGATCTTTTACCTTGCGACCAGTTTCGCGCTTGCCCACGGGACGTCGGTGCTCGGCTATCCGAAGGAGCAGTTCCTGCTGATCCAGCTTGGCGCGATCCTGTTCATGGCGCTGGGCATCGTCTTCGCCGGATACTGGAGCGACGCGTCGAGCGCGCAGCGCGTGCTGACCTGGGGCTGCGGCGCGACGATCCTGATCGGCTTCCTGTTCGGGCCGTCGCTGGCGTCGGAAAGCTGGCCGCTGATCTTCGCTGGGCTGGCTGCGGCGCTGTTCGTGATGGGATTGGTCTATGGTCCGCTCGGAAGCTGGCTGACCGGGCTGTTTCCGGTGCGCGTGCGCTATACGGGGGCGTCGGTGGCGTTCAACGCCGGCGGCATATTGGGCGGCGCGATGGCGCCGATCGTCGCGCAGGCGCTCGCCGAGCGGGGCGGGACCGGGACCGTGGGCTATTATCTCGCACTCGCCGGGATCGTCAGCTGGCTGGGCCTGCTGATGGTGCGACGGATCGCTACGCCGGCCTGAGCAACGTCAGCTTCGCCTTGCCGACCTTGCGTGTCGCGTCGATTTCGAAGCCCGCGACCTCGACAGATTCCTTCTCGCCGGTCTCGATCGAGATCCAGCTGTCGGCGCCGATCCAGCCCAAACGATTGAGCTTGTCGAGCGCGACGCCGCCTGCGCCGGTGTCATAGGGCGCGTCGATCAACAGCAGATCGTAGGTGCGGCGCGCAGGCCCGAGGGCGAGCACCGAACCGGCACGAATGTCGGCGCGTGGCGTCGCCCCGAGCGTCGCGAGATTCTTGCGCAGCGCGTCGAGCGCATCGCGGTCCTGCTCGGCGAACAGGCATTGCTCGGCGCCGCGCGAAAGCGCCTCGATCCCGAGCGCGCCCGAGCCGGCGAACAGGTCCGCGACAGCCAATCCTTCGAAGCTGCCAAGACGGCTCGCGAGCATCGAGAAGAGCGTTTCGCGTGTGCGGTCGGCCGTCGGGCGCGTCGCATCGTTCTTCGGTGCAAGCAACCTGCGACCGCGCCACTCGCCGGAAATTACCCGCATCAGCCGAGGTGCCGGCGGAATTTGAACAGTTCGTCGCGCGGCACGACTTCGACCGCTCCCATATCGAGGCCGGCAAGGGTGAATTCGCCATAGCGCGTGCGGATCAGACGGCTGACCTGCAATCCCAGATGTTCGAGCACGCGACGAACCTCCCGGTTCTTGCCCTCGGTCAGCGTCATCTCGATCCACTGGTTGCGACCGGTGCGACGTTCGAGGTTCGCGTCGATCTTGCCGTAACGAATGCCGTCGATCTCGATTCCTTCGATAAGCTCCTCAAGCTGCATCTGGCTGATGTCACCGAAGGCGCGCGCGCGATAGGTGCGCTCGACTCCGCTGGCGGGGAGTTCGAGCTGACGCTTGAATTCGCCGTCGTTGGTAAGGAGGAGCAGACCCTCGGTATTATAATCGAGGCGGCCGACCGGCATCAGGCGCGGCAGACCCTTGGGCAACAGGTCATAGATCGTCTTGCGCCCCTTGGGGTCGCGCGCGGCGGTCAGGCAGCCCGCGGGCTTGTGAAAGCGGTAGAGGCGCGTCGAGACCGGTTTGGCGACGGGATTGCCGTCGACCGTCAGCCCGTCGAGCGAGGCGAGCAAAGGGGCGGGCTGCGCGATCACCTCGCCATTCAGCGCGATGCGTCCTTCCTCGATCATCCGTTCGACGTCGCGGCGCGATCCGACGCCGGCGCGCGCGAGCAGCTTGGCGATGCGCTGCGGCCCATCCTCGCGCTCCTCGGCGGGCTTGGTCTTGAGCGCGGCGGCGGCGCCGCGGGCGGCGCGGCGGCCTTTCGGGGCGTCGCGGTCTGCGGCGGGGCGAGGCGTCGAGCGAGGCGGGCGGCGGGTCGTCATCGGAACGGATGCGGCTTTCTTGTCGTTTTCAAAGGAAAGAGTGTTGCGTTGTGATCACGCTCATAGCCGGAAAAGACCCGCTTCGTCGATGCCAAGCAGAAGCGATCTTGCGGGACGGCACGGAGCGAGTCATGGCGTTGTTGGAAGGAGTCATCATGCTCTTCGGTCACCGCCCGACCTGCATCAAGCGATTGCTGATCATCGAGGATGATCCGCTGACCGCTTTCGACAATGAGCACACGCTGAAGGTCAGCGGGTATGACATCGTCGCGACGGTTGATTCGGGCGAGGCTGCCGTGGCGATCATGGCCGCCGAGCCGGTCGATGCCGTCGTTCTCGATCTCGGGCTGGCGGGCCATATGACGGGACGCGAGGTTGCCCGGCTCGCGCGCGACCGCGGGATCGCTGTGCTGCTGGTGACGGGACAATGCCCCGCCGATGCCGAGGAGATCGCGATCGCCTGCCTCGGTAAGCCGCACAGCGCGTCGGCGCTGGTGTCGGCTCTCAAGGCGGTCGAGATGATGACCTGCAAGAATCAGGCGCCGCGCAAGGTCGGCGGGCTCACGACTTTCTGGCGCCCTGCCGCCGCGTGAGCGCGGCCAGTCGATAAATAGCTGCTTCCAATTTGGGACCAAGCCTTTAGGCCCTGTCGCATAACAGGCGCCCGCGACGCGGGTGCGCGGGGAGCGCGGCATGTCGGTTGATCTCATTCGGTTTATCATTTTCGTCGCGATCCTTGGCGGGCTCGTGGTCGTTGCGCTGTCGATCCCGGCGTTCCGTCCCTATCTCCGCAAAAACCCGATGGTCACCTTCCTGCTCGGCATATCGAGCGGCTTTCCCTTGACGCTTCTGATCGGAACGATGACCTTCTGGCTCGCGAAGGTCGGGATTGATACGGCGACCATCGGCTTCGCAGTTGCGCTGGGCATTCCCTATACTCTCAAATTCCTGTGGGCGCCGCTTGTCGACAAGCTGCCGCTGCCCTTCCTCACAGGGACCTTCGGGCAACGGCGTGGCTGGCTGTTTCTTGTACAGGCATTGCTGTTCCTTTCGATCTGGCAACTCGGCGCGAGCGATCCGAAGCCGGGCGACATGGGCTTGTTTGCGGTGTGGGCGCTGATCACCGCATTCCTGTCGGCGACGCAGGATATCGTCATCGACGCCTATCGCATCGAGATATTGGAGG
>NZ_JAEMQX010000177.1 GCF_016463645.1 Sphingopyxis sp.
CCGTTCGGCGACGAGGGCGCGGCGAACCATATGCGGCTGTGCAGCGGACATGACGGGCAAGGCGTCGAGATCTTCGTCCATGGCGTCGGTGGCGGGCGCTTCCCGGCGCGGCAGCATCTCGACGCGTCGAAGGCGATCGCGCGCGCACACCGGCTCGATCCGGCGCGCACGCTCTTCATCCGCCAGTCGGACACCGCGATCCAGAGCGGCGCCTTCCACAACGACGTCGTCGCGGTCGCGAACGAACATGTGCTGTTCACGCATGAAACCGCGTTCGAGGATCGCGAGGCAGCGCATGCCGAAATCCGCGCCGCCTTTCCCGCGGTCGAGATCGTCGAGGTGCCCGCAAGCGCGGTGAGCCTGGCACACGCGATCAAATCCTATCTGTTCAACGCCCAGCTCGTCACCCTGCCCGACGGCGGCGGCATGGGGCTGGTGCTGCCGACCGAGGCGCAGGATACGCCCGCGGTATGGAACTGGCTGGAGACGATGATCGCGGGCAATGGCCCGATCCGCCGGCTGCTTCCCGTCAACGTCCGCCAGTCGATGGCGAACGGCGGCGGCCCCGCCTGCCTGCGGCTGCGCGTCGTCGCCGATCCGGCGACGGTCGACCCGCGCTTCATCGCCGACGAAGCGAAACTCGACCGCATCGCGGGCGTTGTGGACAAATATTGGCCCGAAGCGATTGCGGCGGGTGACCTCGCGTCGGCGACGCTTGCGAACGACGTCCGCTCGGCCCGCGCCGCACTGCTCGCCGAACTCGGCCTCAGCGAACTCGGCTGACATCGGTTGAAGATCCGCGAACTGATCGACACCGCGCAGATTCCGGGCGGCGACGAGCTGCGCCTGTACCGGCGCGGCGATGATTTCATCATCGCGATCGGCGGCAACGAGCTGATGAACAGCCGGATGAGCGGTTCCGAAGAAGCGCTGGCGGTGATAAGTTGCGAGCGGCTGCGAAGCCTCGACACGGCGCACCTGCTGATCGGCGGCTATGGCATGGGCTTCACGCTCCGCGCCGCACTGGCAGCGCTGGGGCCGGGCGCAAAGGTCACTCTCGCCGAACTCGTCCCGTCGATCATCGACTGGGCGCGCGGCCCGATGGCGGAGCTTGCCGCGGGTTGCCTCGACGATCCACGCGTCGAACTGGTGGTCGGCGACGTCGCCGCGTCGATCGCCGATGGACGCGGCCGCTATGACGCAATCCTGCTCGACGTCGACAACGGCCCCGACGGGCTGGTGCGCGAAGCGAACGACGGCATTTATTCGCCCGCCGGACTGGCATCGGCAAGGGCGGCACTTCGCCCCGGCGGCGTTCTCGCGATCTGGTCGGCAGCGCCCGATGCGCAATTTACCCGGCGTCTGATCGCGGCGGGATTCCGAGTCGAAGAAGTCGCGGTACGTGCGCGAAGTAACGGCAAGGGTGCGCGGCACATGATCTGGTTTGCGCGAGCATAGCTTGAGTGATTTCGACCGGTTGCGGACACAAGCCGAACGGCTAATTGCGGTCGGCGCAGTGCTGATTTCGAGTCATAAATGCTATGACAACTCCGCCCTCGTCGGAACACCTGTCGGCGCGTAGGACCGCAATTGCGACGCCCACGAAAAGCAGTGCCGCAATCAATACGATCAAGAACAGAGGGCGATAGCGTTTCATGTCCTGAGATTTATCGTCAGCCTGCAATGAGCGTCAACGTCCGCTCCCCACCCCAAAACGGACATCACTGAATCCCGCCACTGGCCGATCGCGTTCCCGCGGGCTAACATCGGCGTGGGGCGGGACTCGATCCTTCGACGAGGAGAGCCGAATGTCACCGGACGAGCGTGCGACGATCTGGCCCGAGCTGCGCTGGGCCGACTGGCGCGATACGGCGATCACGCTGCAATTGTGGACGCAGATCGTCGGCAAGGTCCGCCTGTCGCTGACGCCGTGGCTCAATCACGGCTGGCAGGTCCCGCTCTATGTCAGCGCGCGCGGGCTCACGACCTCGCCGATCCCGGCGGGGCACGAACTGCTCGAGATCGAATTCGACTTCATCGCGCACCGGCTGGTCTGTCGCACCAGCGCCAATCAGCAACGCGAGCTGGTGCTCGAACCGCGCAGCGTTGCCGATTTCCACGACCGGCTGCTCGGGCTGCTCGCCGACCTCGGCGTGGCGGTGCGGATTAATGGCGTGCCGAACGAGGTGCCCGACCCGATCCCCTTCGCCCGTGACAAAAGCCACGCGAGCTATGACGCCGGGGCCGCGCATCGTTTCTGGCGTGCGCTGGTGCAGGTCGACCGTATCTTCAAGCTGTTCCGCAGCGGCTTCCTCGGCAAGGCGAGCCCGGTGCATTTTTTCTGGGGCAGCTTCGACCTCGCGGTCACGCGCTTTTCGGGGCGCGCCGCGCCGCCGCATCCGGGCGGGGTGCCCGGCCTGCCCGACCCCGTGACGCGCGAAGCCTATTCGCACGAGGTGAGCAGCGCGGGTTTCTGGCCCGGCGGCGACGGCTTCCCCGAGCCGGCCTTCTATTCCTACGCCTATCCCGAACCGTCCGGCTTTCGCACTTGTCCGGTGCCGGCTGCGGCGCGCTTCGATACCGGGCTCGGCGAATATATCCTGCCGTATGAGGCAGTGCGGACGGCGGCGTCGCCCGACGCGTTGCTGCTCGATTTCCTCGAAACCACCTATGCCGCCGCCGCCGATGCGGCGGGCTGGGACCGCGCCGCGCTCGAATGCCCGATGGGCGCGCCGGCGCGGGTACGCGAGACAAGGGAGAGCGCATGACGAATTGTTCGCACGAGGCCGCGATCGCGGAGGTGGTTCCGAGCGCCAAGGGGTGCGAGGAATGCCTGCGGACCGGCGGCATCTGGGTCCACCTCCGCCTTTGTCGCACCTGCGGCCATGTCGGCTGCTGCGACGATTCGCCCGCCCGCCATGCACGCGCGCATTTTCACGAGAGCGGCCACCCGATCATCGAGGGCTATGATCCGCCCGAGGGCTGGGGCTGGTGCTATGTCGACGATGTCGTCGTCGCGCTTCCCGGCCGGACGCGGCAGATCGGGCCGATTCCGCGCTATTTCTAGGCGCCCGCCCTTTCCCCGCCTGTCGGATTAACTTACAGTTTACCATAGGGCCGTTGCCGCGAATCCCCGATTTGCGCCACTGGCACAGCGCTTGCTTGGGCTATGGTGATGCTGAAAAAAGTCGGACGCCTGTTCGTTATCAAGACCCGCTTCGAAGCGTGCCTCATCATCTATGCCCTCGCGGTCGGCGCGATGGCGCGCGGCGCGGCCTATCTGCACGAATATCCGGGAACGGGCGGCAAGCTGCTGCTGCTCGCCTGTACCGGTTCGGTCTTCCTTGCCGGCGCGAAGATTTTCGACTGCCTCCGCTACGAACAGGCGGCCGAAGCCGCGCGACAGGCCGAATAGCGCAGCGGTCTTTCGCCGGTCACCGAGATATGCGATGGCGCGGGCCATGAGCAGGATCAGCGGCCGGCCCGCCATCAGCACCGAGCATGTTTACGGTCTCAGCCTGCGCGTCGCGCGCTGGCGCGAAGGCGCGCCGGGTACGCCGCTGCTTTTCCTCAACGGCATCGGCGCCGATATCGCCGCCGCGGCGCCGCTGCTGGCGCAGATCCATGGCCGCGAGGTGTGGACGGTCGACATGCCGGGAGTCGGCGGCTCGCCCGATGCGCTGCTGCCCTATGGCGCGCCGACGATCGCCGCCGTGGTGATGGAAATCGCCGACCGCCTCGGCCACAAGCTGATCGACGTCGCCGGCTTCAGTTGGGGCGGCGCGCTGGCGCAGCAGATCGCCATCCAGTTCCCCGGGCGCGTGCGGCGGCTGGTGCTGATGGCGACGACGCCGAGCGTCGGCGCGCCGGGAATCGGCTGGGCGGCGCTGCTCGACGACGACATGCTCGCGAGCGGGTTGAAACTGCCGACCGCGACCCCGCTCGGCCTCGCCTGGCAGACGATGGCGATGGCCGGATGGACGAGCGCCGCGATGCTGCCGCAATTGAAGGGCGTGCCGGTGCTGATCCTGATGGGCGAGCGCGACGGTGTCGTTCCCGCATGCCACGGACAGGCGATCGCCGACCTGATCGACGGTGCGCTGCTCGAAGTGGTGCCGGGATCGCACCTTTTTCCCTTCACCCACGCCGCGGCGATTTCGGCGCGGATCAGCGCGTTTCTGGATCAGCTAGGGGCGAAACGACGAGCCGCCGCCTGAGGAAGTCGGCGACTGCGGCCGCGGTCGCGTCGGGCGCCTCTTCCATCGGCAGATGGCCGATCCCCGGCAGCATGACCACCTCCGACCCGGCGATTCTTTCGTTGAAGGTCTTCGCCGCGGTCGGATTGATCACCCGGTCCCTGTCGCCGAACAGAATCAACGTCGGCGCCTCGATCTCGCCCACGCGCGCCGCCATCGCGGGTTCGCGGTCCATCCGCGCGCGCAGCACCGTGGCCGGGCGATTGCCGGGGAAACGCAGCAGCTCCCAATAGCGGTCGATCATCGCGTCATCGACGATCTCCTGCTTCTCGATCGAGCCGCGCAGCGATTGCTCCACGAGCATGCGCGGGGTGACGCGCGTCGCGAGCCAGCGCCCGAGCGGATATTCGAGCACGCGGAAACCGACGTTCGATTCGGGGCGCTTCTCGCCCTTGCGCAGCGGCATGCCCGCAGCGTCGATCAGCAGCAGCGCATCGACGCGCGCCGGCTGGGCGAGCGCGTAGCGCCACGCGACCCAGCCACCCATCGAATTGCCGCCGAGGATGAAATGATCAAGGCCAAGCTTCGCCGCGACGACGTCGACCGCGTCCATCATGCCCTCAGCCGAATAATCGGTATCGGGCGTCGCGCCGGTCAGACCGTGGCCGGGCAGGTCGAGCGTGACGATCCGGTAATCGGCGCCGAGCCGCTTCACGAGCGGTTCCCAGGTGTGCAGGCTGGCGTTGGCGCCATGGATCAGGATGATCGGCGGGCCATCGGCCCTGCCCTGATCGCGATAGTGAATGCGCTGCCCCGCAGGCCCCGCAACGAACGCCGCGTTCGGACCGCCATATTTGGCGATCATCTCTTCGCGGTCGGTGTCGGGGGTCAGCAGGAGCAGAAACCCGACGACGATCGCAAGCAGGAGCCCGAGCGGGATCAACACCCGCTTGCGCCGGAGCAATGGACGCCGCGGCGGCGGCGGGTCGTCGAAATCTATGTCGGCAATCATCATGCCCCCTCAAGGCTCGCCGCGACCCTAGCGCGCGAACCCGCCGGGTCAATCTATGCCTGGGTATGAAGCGACCGCCGAAAAGTCTCGGGCAGGAACAGAAGCCCGATTACCAATGTGATCACGGCGACGATCACCGGATACCACAGGCCGTAATAGATATTGCCCGTCGCCGCGACCATCGCGAACGCCGTCGTCGGCAGGAAGCCGCCGAACCAGCCGTTGCCGATATGATAGGGCAGCGACATCGCGGTGTAGCGGATGCGGCTCGGGAACAGCTCGACGAGCAGCGCGGCGATCGGGCCATAGACCATCGTCACGAGCAGCACGAGATAGAAGAGGATCGCGACAACGAGTGGCTTGTTCATCGCGGCGAGATCGGCCTTTTCCGGATAGCCGGCTGCCGCGGTCGCAGCCGCAAGCTCCTTGCGGAAGGCTTCGGCGGCGGCGGCGCGATCTTCCTCCGCGAGGCGCCAGGGTTCGGGGGCGACGAGCACGCGGTTGCCGATCCAGACGTCGGCGGCCTCCCCCGACCGGCGCGCGCGGGTCACGCTGGTGTAGCTGACGCCGGCCTTCGCGAGCGCCGACCTGGCGATGTCGCAGCCGGTGCTTTCGAACTTTTCCTTGCCCACCGGATCGAACTGGAAGG
>NZ_JAEMQX010000057.1 GCF_016463645.1 Sphingopyxis sp.
GGGCGCGGGCCAACCGGGTGCGGTGAAGGCCATCGCCTTGAACAAGTCGCCCATCTCACCTGCTTCGACGAGGCGGTCGCGCTGACCTTTCAGTTCCCCGGCGCGGGCGGGCGCGGCGTTGGCGAGCGATTGGAGCCGCGCATCGATGCCGAGCCGCCGCAGCCACTCGCCCTGCGTCGTCAGCGGGCTCACGGACACGTCCGCATTTCGCGCTGCTTCTGCAAGCGTTGTGAAATCGACATGCGCGGTCAGGTCGACCTCGCCCGGGTCGGCGAAGGGGTCGACGAAGCGGTGGGCCTTCACCGCCTGCAACGTGTCGCCCGCGGCGGGACCGGCATAGCCATAATCGATCGCGAGCATCGCGCCGCCTTGCCGCGCAAGGCGAAAGGCGCAGCGCTGCATGATCGCGGCCGAGACGGGCGTCGTTTCGACGATCGTGCCCTCGGGCCGGGCGCGCAGCGAAGGCGGTACAGCGTCGTCGGCCGGAATGTCGCCCGCGACGGGCGACAGCGCGCCATCCCCGCGCCCGACCATGCGCTCGCGCCAGCCTCCGGCGACGCGGACATATTGATGGATCGGCAGCGCGTCGAAAAATTCGTTTGCGACGATGATCAGCGGCGCTTCACCGGGCAGCGCGTCGACCTCGTCATGGTGTTCCGCAGCGGGCAGGCGCGCAAGCTGCGCGCCGCGAAGCGTCGGGCTCGTTTCGACCAGATCGATACCGGCCGGCGCGCAGCCGAAGCGCGCCATCGTGCGCAGTGCATCGGCGGCGAGCGTACCCCGGCCGGGGCCGAGCTCGACATAATGAAACGCCGGGCTGCCCGCGCGCGACCACAGGTCCGCGATCCAGATGCCGACCATTTCGCCGAACATCTGGCTGATTTCGGGCGCGGTCGTGAAATCGCCCGCGGCGCCCAGCGGATCGCGCGTCGCATAATAATGCGCATTGGCCGCCGCCATGAAGTCGGCGATCGTCGTCGGCCGTGCCGCCGCGATTTCGCCGATCAGCTTCCCGGGCGTCGGTGGGCCGTCACGCAACGCTGTCGATTCCGGCGACCGGTTCGATCCGCTTGCGGCGCCCCTTGGCGGTCGCGACGAGCCAGACACCGACCAGCAGCATCGGCACCGTCAGCGTCTGTCCCATCGTGAGGCCCCACGACAGCGTGCCGAGCTGCACATCGGGTTCGCGCACGAACTCGACGGCGAAGCGGCTGAGGCCATAGATGATCGCGGCCAGGCCGAAGAGAAAACCCGGCTTGTAGCGCGCATCGGTGCGCCAGAAGAAGAAGGCGAGGACCGCCATCATCACGATACCCTCGAGCCCGGCTTCGTAGAGCTGGCTCGGGTGGCGCGGGTCCATCGTGCCGCTGTCGGGAAAGATGATCGCCCATGGCACGGTTGTCGCGCGGCCCCACAATTCGCCGTTCACAAAATTGGCGAGGCGGCCGAAGAAGAGGCCGAAGGGAACGACGCAGGCTATATAGTCGCAGAAGCGCAGGAAGCTGAGCTTTTCCTTGCGCGTCACATACCAGATCGCGACGAGTACGCCGATCACGCCGCCGTGGAGCGACATGCCCCCGTCCCAGAGTTTGAAGATGTCGAGCGGCTTCTGGATATAATTGCCGAGGTTGTAGAAGAGGACATAGCCCATCCGCCCGCCGAGGATGATCCCGAGCATCGCCCAGAAGATCATATCGTCGGCGTGGCGACGCGCCATCGGTGCGCCAGGCTGCGCGATCAGCTTCAGAAGATACCAGTAACCGACGAAAATGCCGGCAAGATAGGCGAGCGCATACCAGCGAATGGGCAGGCCGAAGACGCTGAATGCTATCTCCGAGTTTTCGCCCATCAGCTCGTGGAAGTTCACATATTGCGTTGCTTCGGCTAAGGTTGCAAAAAGAAACATATAGTCGCGCTGTCCTTCCCCAGGAGAGGCCTCCCCATAAGGGGTATGGCGAGCGAGACCAAGAGGAGAGATGAAAGATGCCATCTGCGCTCGATTTGCGCCTGGAAGCCGCCTATAATCTGATCACGGGTCCGGGCGGACCGATCCAGGTCGGATCCGTCGAACGCTTTGGCCAGCAACTGCCCGTCATCACCAACGCCCCGACGAATCTGGCCGACTATGTCGCCTTTTTTTGTGCGCAGCATGGCGACGCGACCTTTCTGGTCGAGGGCGACGAACGGCTGAGCTTCAAGCAGGTCCATGCCGCCGCGCGCAAGGTCGCCGCGGCGCTCGTCGAAGGGCATGGCGTGGAGCGCGGCGATCGCGTCGGCATCGCGATGCGCAACGCCAATGCCTGGTGCATCTCCTATCTCGGCGTGTTGATGGCGGGTGGCTGTGCGACCTTGCTCAACGGCTGGTGGCAGGGCGGGGAGCTCGCCGCGGGAATCGAGGATGCCGAGGCGAAGCTGGTCATCGCCGACGTCCAGCGCGCCGCGCGGCTTGCGGAGCCCGGCGTCAGCCATGGCGCAAAGGTCATCACTCTCGATATCAGCAAGCCGATCGACGAAGCGATCGCGCCGATCACCGATGCGGGCGGCAGTGCCGGAACGGTTTTGCCGGTGCTTGCCGGCGACGATCTGGCAACGATCCTCTTCACGTCGGGTTCGACCGGCCAGTCGAAGGGGGCCTATTCGCGTCATCACGCGGTGGTGCAGGCGATCTTCAATTATGTGACGCAGACCGCGAGCATCGTTCATCTGCTGACGCAGGACGGCCTGATGTCGGACATCCAGCCCGCGACGCTGATATGTACCCCGCTGTTTCATGTCACCGCGGAGATTCCGGTGTTCCTCCAGAGTATCGCGATCGGGCGCAAGCTGGTCCTGATGCCCAAATGGAATGCCGACGAGGCGATGCGGCTGATCCAGGACGAAAAGGTCAATTATTTCGTGGGCGTGCCGCTGATGAGCTACGAGATTCTCGTCAGCCCGAACCGCAAGAATTACGATCTGTCGACCTGCAAGAGCTACGCCGGCGGCGGCGCGCCGCGCCCCCCCGAACATGTGCGGCGTCTTGCGTCGGAGATGGGCGAAGCCAAACCCCTGCTCGGTTACGGCCTGACCGAAACCAATGCGGTCGGATGCGGCATCATCAACGAGAATTATGTCGACAAGCCGCTGTCGACGGGCCCCGCGTCGAAGCCGCTCGTCGATCTCGCGATCCTCGACGACAATGGCGAGCCGGTTCCGCAGGGCGGAGTCGGCGAGGTCTGCATCCGTTCGGTGTGCAATTTCGAAGGTTATTGGAACAATGAAGCCGCGACAAAGGCGGCGTTCTTCGACAATGGCTATTTTCGCTCGGGCGACCTCGGCTATCTCGACGAGGATGGCTATCTGTTCATCGTCGATCGCAAGAAGGACATCATCATCCGCGGCGGCGAGAATATCAGCTGTCAGGAAGTCGAGGCCGCGATCTACGAGCATCCCGAAGCGAACGAGTGCGCAGTCTTCGGCCTGCCGGACGAACGGCTCGGCGAATGCGTCGGCGCTGTCGTGTGGATGAAGCCCGGCAGCAGCGTCACCGCCGACGATCTGGTTGCCTTCCTCGGAGCGCGGCTCGCGCCCTACAAGGTGCCATGCCAGATCTGGATGTCGAACGAGGCGCTGCCCAAGCTCGGCAGCGAAAAGATCGACAAGGTCAGCCTGCGGAGCCACTATCGCGAGGAATATGCAGCAAAGGCCGTCGCGTAACCCGACGGGGTGATGGAGCGAACCGGGATCATGGCCGAGGCTGAAACTCCCGTCGCTCCCGCAAAGCTGGAGCCGGTGCGCGTCTATCGTCACCGGCTGCCGACGCGCCTCTGGCATTGGATCAATGCCGCGACCCTGCTTGTCCTGCTGATGAGCGGGCTGATGATCTTCAATGCGCACCCGCGCCTCTATTGGGGCGAATATGGCGCGAACTTCGACCGCGCGTGGCTGGTGATCGGCTCGACGGCCGATGCGGGCTATCTGCGCGTCGGCGACTGGAAGATCGACACGACGGGCGTGCTCGGCCGCTGGACCGATGCACAAGGGGCGGTGCAGACTCGGGCCTTTCCGGGCTGGGCGACGATTCCGACGAGCTACAGCCTTGCCGACGGGCGACGCTGGCATCTGTTGTTCGCGTGGCTACTGTCGATCGGGCTGACACTTTACATGCTCTGGACGCTTATCGGCGGGCATCTCAGGAAGGACCTTCACGTCCGCCGCGCCGAATGGTCGCCGCGCCACATCTGGCACGATGTGAAGGAGCATGCGCGATTACGCTTTCCGAGGGGCGAGGCTGCGGCGCGCTACGGCATCCTCCAGAAACTCAGCTATATCGGCGTGATCTTTGTCGCGCTGCCGCTGATGATCGCCACGGGCCTCACCATGTCGCCCGGCATGAATGCAGCTTGGCCGTGGCTGCTTGATATCTTCGGCGGGCGCCAGTCGGCGCGCTCGCTCCATTTCATCACCGCCTGGGCTCTGGTCGCCTTTTTCCTCGTGCATATCGCAATGGTCCTGCTCGCCGGGCCGGTAAACGAAATACGCTCGATGATCACCGGCTGGTTCCGCCTGCCGCCGGAGCGGGGGGCGTGAGCAAGGTCATCCTCCCCCGCCGCCAACTGATCGCGCGCGCCGGCGGGCTCATCGCCGCGGCGGGCGCGCTGCCCTTGCTGCCGGGATGCGACGCGATCAACGACGCACCCGCCGTGCGCAAGATATTGTCGATGGGCGAGGAGATGAACCGCGCGGCCCAGCGCGCGCTGATCGACCGCGATGCGCTGGCGCGCGAATTCAGCCGCGCGGAGCTGTCGCCCTATTTCCGGCCCAACGGCACGCGCCTGCCTGCCGGCGCCGTCTATGCCGCGCATGCCGCGGGCGGCTTTGCCGACTGGCGCATCAGGGTCGCAGGGCTCGTCGCCAGGCCGCTGTCGCTGTCGATGGCCGATATTCGCGCGATGCCGCAGCGCACGCAGATCACGCGCCACGACTGCGTCGAGGGATGGAGCGCGATCGGGCAATGGACGGGGCCGCAACTCAGCGGCATCCTCGCCGCCGCGGGGGTAAGGGACAGCGCGCGCTATATCGTCTTCCGCTGCGCCGACCGGCTCGGCGACGCGCTCTATTATGAAAGCTGCGACATGGTCGATGCGCTCCATCCGCAGACGATCATGGCGTGGGCGCTGAACGGCGCGCTGCTGCCGATCGCCAACGGCGCACCGCTGCGGCTGCGCATCGAACGGCAGCTCGGTTACAAGCATGCCAAATATGTGAACGCGATCGAGGCGGTCGCAAGCCTCGATGGAATCGGTGCCGGCAAGGGCGGTTATTGGGAAGATCGCATTGATTATGAATGGTATGCGGGAATCTGATCGCAACCTTTTTGAATGCCGGAGGTTCAGTTCCTAAAATGTCGATCCTGCGTCCGTTTCTCTCCCGCGTTATTCACAAGGGGCGGCTTACCGTCGTCCTGCCCGACGGCGCGCGCGAGGAATATGGCGAACCCGCGCCGGATTTTCCTGACGTCACGATCCGCTTCACCAGCCGCAAGGGAATGCGCCGCATCATCCTCGACCCGCGTATCGGCGCGGCCGAGGCGTTCATGGACGGCGAAATGGAACTGGTCGAGGGCGACATCATGGAGCTCGTCGCACTGATCCGCTCGAACACGCCGTGGGATCGCGGCGCGAAGCTCCATGACAAGAACTGGCTCGGCCGCCGCGCCGACTGGGTGAAGACGCGGATCGGATCGATCAACCGCCAGCGCCAGTCGCGCGCCAACGTCAAGCATCATTACGACATCGGCAACGATCTCTACCGCCTCTTCCTCGACGAGGACATGCAGTACAGCTGTGCCTACTGGGCGCGTCCGGACATGACGCTGGAGGAAGCACAGGCCGCGAAGAAGGCGCATATCGCGGCAAAGCTCGCGCTCGCGCCGGGGCAGCGCGTCCTCGACATCGGCTGCGGCTGGGGCGGGATGGCGATCACGCTGGCGAAGCTCGAAAAGGTCGAGGTGCTTGGAATCACCCTGTCCGAAGAGCAGCTTGCGCTCGCGCGCCGGCGTGCCGAGGCCGCGGGCGTCGCCGACAGGGTCAGGTTCGAGCTGATCGACTATCGTGATCTTGCCGCGCGCGAGGCGGGGCGGTTCGACCGCATCGTTTCGGTGGGCATGTTCGAGCATGTCGGCGCGCCGAATTTCCAAACTTTCTTTCGTGCTGCCGCGAACCTCATGACCGCCGACGGCGTGATGCTGCTCCACACGATCGGCCGCTTCGGAAAGCCGGGATCGACCGATGCCTTCACGCGCAAATATATCTTCCCCGGCGGCTATATCCCGGCGCTCAGCGAAACATTGGCCGCGAGCGAGAAGAGCCGGTTGATCGCGACCGACATCGAAACACTACGCCTTCACTACGCGCTGACGCTTCGTCAGTGGTATGCGCGCACGCTCGCGCGCGAGGCCGAAATCGTCGCGATGATGGGCGTTCGTTTCTTCCGCATGTGGTGCTTCTACCTCGCCGGGGCGACCGCGGCGTTCGAAAGTGGCGGAATGGGCAATTACCAGATCCAGTTCGCGCGCAGCCGCCATGCGCTGCCGTTGACCCGCGATTACATGGCGGAAGCCGAGCGCGATTATGGCGGAGAGGGCAGCGGTTGAGGTAGGGAGAGCCACAGCGCGGAAGGGGCAGGGGATGACCGAAGAGGAGGAACTCACGCGGATCGATCGATACCAGCTGCGCAACGGCTGGGCGATGCGCCGGGCAGGGCTGAAGGGATGGCGGATCGAAGCGGAGGTGATCGACGGCAAGGCGCCGGCGCTGATCCTGACCGGTTCGCGGCGCGGACGCGTCGAAGTGCTGCTGACCGATATCCGCCGCATTCGCGCGAGTGTCGACGAGGGCAAATATCGCTGGCTCGATTCATACCGCTGCCTGATCTGGCGCGACGGCGAGAGAAAGCTGGTGCTGGTCCCGACGTCCTTCGGCAAGATCATCTACCGCGAACTGATCCTCGAACTCGCGCGGGGGATGAAGCGGGTCGGCCGCTTCGATCGCGTCGAGCGCGGGTTGCAGCGATGGGAAACCATCTTCTACTCGATATTCATGGTCATCGGCGCAATCTTTATTGCATATGTTGCGTGGGACTCGCTCCAGCTCAAACGGGGGCCGATGGAGACGATGGACTTCGTTTTCGCCAGCATCACCGGAGGCTTCAGCCTCTTTCTGCTCGTCGGCAGCGTCAGGATATGGGGTGACGTCGGTCCGCCGCGCCCCGTTCGCAGCTTCAATGATCTGCGCGAGGTGCTGCCCTGACAGGTCTCACGCCGGATAGCGTTCGTTCATGATATTCCAGCTCAGCACGACGAGCTTTTCAAGCACCCCCAGGTCCACGTCGGCGAGCTTGTTGATATAGAGGCAGGATTTGCCCGTCTTGTGCTTGCCGAGCCTGGCAAGCAACGCATCGGCCTCATTCTGCCGGTCGCCGTAATGGCCCATCAGATAGAGCGTCATCGCGGCCTTGCGGGGGCTGAAACCCGCGCGGCACATCGTTCCCGAATGGCCGCTGTCATAGACATAGTCGTAGCTGCCATAGCCGATGATCGACGGCCCCCACATTTTCGGTTCGAGCCCGGTGACGCGCCGGTGCATCGCATCGACGATGGCCGCTTCGTCGCGGCGTCTCGCATCGGGCACCGCGACGATGAAATCGGCGACCGGGGCGTCGGTCGTCTCGGTCTTGATAGCGGTTTTGGCCATGGCCTTCCTTCCGGACGCCGACAATAGCCTGCGCGCGGCTAGGCGCCAAGCCGGTTGCACGTTGGACGGCGCCCTGCTAGCCGCGCCGCGTCTTTCCCTCGCCAAAGGTGCCAGCATGTCCGAGTCCTTCAAGCGCGTCGTCCTCGCCTATTCGGGTGGCCTCGATACCAGCGTCATCCTGAAGTGGCTGCAGGTCACCTATGGCTGCGAGGTCGTGACCTTCACCGCGGATCTCGGACAGGGCGAGGAACTTGAGCCCGCGCGCGCCAAGGCCGAGCTGATGGGGATCAAGCCGGAGCATATCTATATCGACGACCTGCGCGAGGAATTCGTCCGCGATTTCGTCTTCCCGATGATGCGTGCCAACGCGCGTTACGAGGGCGATTATCTGCTCGGTACCTCGATCGCGCGTCCGCTGATTTCGAAGCGGCTGGTCGAGATTGCCAGGGAAACCGGCGCCGACGCGGTCGCGCACGGCGCGACGGGCAAGGGCAACGATCAGGTCCGCTTCGAACTGAGCGCCTACGCGCTCAATCCCGACATCAAGGTTATTGCACCTTGGCGCGAATGGGATCTGACCAGTCGCACCGCGCTGATCGACTTCGCCGAGAAGAACCAGATCCCGGTGCCGAAGGACAAGCGCGGCGAAAGTCCGTTCTCGACCGACGCGAACCTGCTGCACACTTCGTCCGAAGGCAAGGTCCTCGAGGATCCGTGGGAAGAGACCCCCGACTATGTCTATTCGCGCACGGTGAACCCGGAGGACGCGCCCGACACGCCCGAGCATATCACGATCGATTTCGAGCGCGGCGACGGCGTCGCGCTGAACGGACAGGCGATGTCGCCCGCGACATTGCTCGCGGCGCTCAACGATCTTGGCCGCAAGCATGGCATCGGCCGCCTCGACCTCGTCGAGAACCGTTTCGTCGGCATGAAGTCGCGCGGCATGTACGAGACGCCGGGCGGCGAAATCTATGCCCGCGCGCACCGCGGTATCGAGAGCATCACGCTCGACCGCGGCGCCGCGCACCTCAAGGACGAGCTGATGCCGAAATATGCCGAGCTCATCTACAACGGCTTCTGGTTCGCGCCCGAACGCGAGATGCTGCAGGCGGCGATCGACCACAGCCAGACCAATGTTACCGGCACCGTCCGGCTCAAGCTCTACAAGGGCAATGCGAGCGTTGTTGGCCGCAAGTCGCCGTTCAGCCTCTACAGCGAACGCCATGTGACCTTCGAGGACGATGCCGGCGCCTATGATCAGAAGGACGCGGCGGGCTTTATCAAGCTGAACGCCTTGCGCTTGAAATTGCTCGCGAAACAGGGTCAGTAAGACGGCCGGGCACGGACCCGGCTGCGACAGGAGCCTTGGTCCATGTTCTCGCTTCTGCTGGCCGCGGCCAGCCTGACTCCCGCGTTCAACGACGCCAGCTATGCCGACCTTGGCTATGTGAGCCGCAGCGCGGGCGAATGCACCGCGCGCTTCGGCAGCGGATCGATCGAGATTCGCCAGGCCTTCAACGAGGCCGACCGCACGATGATCAATGTCGCGGTCGTGACCGGCAGGCCGACACGCGCGCTTCCCGTCGGCACGAAACTGTGGGTGAAGGCGAGCTACGGCCCCGCGTGGCGCGCTCTGGTGATCGAATCGACGCCGGACCGGCTGAGTTTCGTGGCGCATAACCGCTTCGTCGGCGACCTGTTCGCGGAGGATTCGTTGACCATCGCGCTCCACGAGCGGCTCGATGCGACCGCGACCGGCGACGCCGTACTCGTCGATGTGGGATCGGACGCTTCAGGTTTCCGCGAAAAGCTCGCTTCGGCATTCGACTGCGCGGACGGTCTCGGCATCTGAGGCCGTCAGGGCATCCGATTTTCAGGTAGCGCCGCACCGCGAAGAGCGGCACTATCGCCGCCATGCGCTTCTTCGATTTTTCATCGTGGCAAACCATCGGCACAACTTTGCTTGGTCTCGCGCTGGTGACGCTGATCGGCGTCGGCATCCGGCTGATGGTCATGATGACGATCCAGCAGCGCCGCGAGCGGATGAACCGTCAGATCAACGAGCGGCTGCGCACCTTGATGGCCGCCTACAAGACGCTCGGCGGGTCGTTCACGGGCAATCTGATGGTCGATCCCCGCCACCTGCGCGACATCAAGCGCCAGGCGAGCGAGGCGAAGGCGGAGCCCGCGATCGACCTGTCCGATGAGCCCGCGACCGAAGAGGATGGGCCCGGCGAATCG
This sequence comes from Sphingopyxis sp., assembly GCF_016463645.1. GTDB lineage: Bacteria > Pseudomonadota > Alphaproteobacteria > Sphingomonadales > Sphingomonadaceae > Sphingopyxis. The sequence goes on from NZ_JAEMQX010000057.1 coordinate 9,978, forward strand.
GACCGGCCACGCCGCATCCGCGACGCCGTCGAAGGCGCGCTGTCCGATATCATCCTGCTCGGCACCGAAACACAGGTCCGGCTCGCGAGCCGCGCGGCGCAGGAACTCGCCGAAGGACGGCCGGTGCATGTCCACGACCTGGTCGTCGAACTGCGCGATTTCATCCGCAAGGCGCTCGATCTCGATCCGGTTCCGGTCGACGTCGTCATCCCCGCGCAAGGCCCGACGCGTCCGTCGGGTAGCGGCGGCAAGGGCGGCGGCCGGGGTGCCGACGCGCGAGGTGGCAGCGGCGGCCGTGGCGGTGGCAGCGGTGGCATGGGGATGGGCATGGCGGGCGGGCTCGGCATCGCTGGCGGGGCGGGTCTTGCACGCGGAGCAACCCCTGACGACGCCGCAGACGTATCCGGCGAAGTGCAGTCGAAATGAGGGGTTAGCAAGCGGCCCGATCCTGCGCTAAGGCGCGGGGCATGACCGCGACCCGCTTTTTCTCCGACAATGCCGCAGCCGTCCATCCGGTGGTAATGGAGGCGCTGGCAGCCGCCAACCACGTCGACACGGCCTATGACGGCGATGCGCTCAGCCAGTCGCTCGACGCGACGTTTTCGGAGCTTTTCGAAACCGATTGCGAAGTCGTGTGGATCCCGACCGGGACGGCGGCGAACAGCATCATCCTCGCGCATTTCGTGCGGCCGTGGCAGGGCATTCTTTGCTATGAGGAAGCGCATATCGAGGTCGACGAATGCGGCGCGCCGACCTTCTATTCGGGCGGCGCGAAGCTGATGACCCTGCCGGGTCGCGGTGCGAAGATCGATGCCGCGGCGCTGAAGGCGCAGATCGCGGGAATCCGGCAGGACGTGCATCAGGTCCAGCCGGCGGCGGTCAGCATCACCAACGCGACCGAATATGGCCTCGCGTGGCGCGCCGACGAGATCGGCGAGATCAGCGAGATCGCCAAGGGCAAGGGGCTGAAACTGCACATGGACGGCGCGCGCTTCGCCAACGCCGTCGCCTTCCTCGGCTGCGCGCCCGCCGATGTGACCTGGCGCGCCGGGGTCGATGCCCTGTCTTTCGGTTTCACCAAAAATGGCGCGATGATGGCCGAGGCGATCGTCTTTTTCGGCGGCAGCGGCGGCGCGGGCGTGCGCGAGCTCAAGAAGCGCGGCGGGCATCTGCTCAGCAAGGGGCGCTTCGTCGCGGCGCAAATCCGCGCGATGCTCAAGGACGATCTGTGGCTCGCCAATGCGCGCGCCGCCAATGCCGGGGCGGCGAAACTCGCGGCGGCGTGCGGCGGCCGGTTGATGTATCCGGTCGAGGCCAACGAGTTGTTCGTTCGCCTGACCGCCGCGGAAGCCGCGAAGCTGCGCGATGCCGGTTTCGACTTCTACGACTGGGGCGAGGGCGCCGCGCGCCTTGTCGTCAGCTGGGATCAGGATGCGGAGGCGGTCGCTCCGCTGGCAGCCGCGATCGGCGCGCTGTGAGCAGCGAGCAGCCGACGCTGCTCAGCCCGCGCATTCTGTTGCCCTTCGCGCTGGTGACGCTGATCTGGGGATCGACCTGGATCGTGATCAAGGGGCAACTCGGCATCGTGCCGCCGAGCTGGTCGGTAACCTATCGCTTTGCGGTCGCGGCGATCGCGATGTTCGCCTTTGCGGTGGTCCGGCGCGAACGGTTGCTGCTCGAACCCCGCGCGATGCTTTTCGCGGTCGCGCTCGGGGTCGCGCAATTCACCTTCAACTTCAATTTCGTCTATCGCGCCGAGCAGCATATCACGTCGGGTCTGGTCGCGGTGCTGTTCGCGCTGCTGATCGTGCCCAATACCCTGCTCGGGCGGGCCTTTCTGAGGACACCGCTCGAAGGGCGTTTCCTCGCCGGCGCCGGGATCGCGATCGTCGGCGTCGGGCTGATGATCCTCCACGAATATCGCGCCGCGGCCGTTGGCGCGGGCGAAGTTCTGGTCGGTACCGCGCTGACGCTTGCTGGGGTAATGAGCGCCTCGACCGCCAATGTCATGCAGGGCACGGCGATCGCACGCGCGCAGTCGATGGTCGTCATGATCGCGTGGGCGATGGCCTTCGGCGCGCTTGCCGACGGTAGCTACGCGTGGGTCACGACCGGTCCGCCGGTGATCGAGCCGACCGCCGTCTATCTGGGCGGTGTATTCTACCTCGGCATCATCGCGAGCGCGGTGACCTTTCCGCTCTATTTCAACGTCATCCGCGCCGTGGGGCCGGGGCAGGCGGCATGGTCGAGCGTCCTGATCCCGATCATCGCGATGGGCTTTTCGACCGCGTTCGAGGGCTATCGCTGGGCGACGCTGTCGATCGCGGGCGGTGTCGTCGCGCTGGTCGGGCTGGTGATCGCGGTCGCAAAACGGCCCGAGCGACCTTCGGTCAGCGGGAATATGGTCTCCATCGCGGTCGAGCCTGATAGCTAGGCCCCGACCCCGGTTGCTTTTAGTGTATTGTGGTAATAATACGGTGCGATGAAACATCTCGCCAGCACACTTCTCCTCGCCCTTGCGACCCTTTTTGCCAGCCCTGTCGCGGCGCAGGCGCCCTGCGACCCCGGCACCTATGCCGCACCCGACGGCGATTTCGTCGTCCTGGTGACCTCGCCGGCGGTCGCGGCGCCGGGGCTGCGTTATCTGTTCCGCGACGGCCGGCGCGGCGCCACGACGGATGCGGCCACACCGCTGGCCTGCGGCGCCGGCGAGGTCAGCGTGGGCGGCAAGACCTGGAAACCGGTCGTCTTTCGCGAAACACCGGCGAGCTTCGATAGTGTGGGCACGAATATGACTGGTGTGCTGATCGAGCCGCCGGGCGCCGACGCCAAGCGGCCGCTCGTCGTGATGGTGCACGGATCGGAGCGCAATTCACCGGTCGGCGGCGTCTATGGCTATGCGATGGCGGCGCAAGGGATTTCGGTCTTCATCTATGACAAGCGCGGCACCGGCGGGTCCGAGGGCGAATATACACAGAATTTCGAACTGCTAGCCGCCGATGCGGCGAAGGCGCTCGATACCGCGCGCGGCCTGGCCGCGGGTCGCTATGGCCGCGCGGGCTTCTTCGGCGGCAGCCAGGGCGGCTGGGTCGCGCCGCTCGCCGCGACGCGGACCAAGGCCGATTTCGTGACCGTCGGCTTCGGCCTGGTCGCCTCGCCGATCGAGGAGGATCGCGAGCAGATGGTATCGGAGGTGCGCGCGGCGGGGCTGGGCAAGGACGCCGAAGCGCTGGTCACTCGCCTGTCGCAGGCGACCGCGGGCTTGCTGCTTTCCGGTTTCCGGGACGGCTATACCGCACTCGATGCCGTCCGGCGCGAAATGGCGGACAAGCCATGGGCGGCGAAGATCGAGGGCGAATATAGCGGTGCGATCGCGCGAATGCCGAACGACGAGTTGCGCCGCGTCGGGCGCGCCCGCTTCGACAATCTCGAGCTGATCTGGGATTATGATGCCGTCGCCGCGCTGGGGAAACTCGACACGCCCTTGCTCTGGGTGCTCGCGGGCGAGGACCGCGAGGCGCCGATCGAAACGACGCGCGGTGCGCTGCTCGGGCTCGCGAAGGAAGGCAAGCCGTTCGACGTCTATCTCTTCCCGGGCACCGACCACGGCATGTTCGAATTCACGACCAACGCTGACGGATCGCGCAGCGTCACGCGCATCACCGATGGCTATCTCAAATTGCTCGGTGACTGGATCAAGGGTCGCGCCAGCGGCCCCTATGGCCGCTCCGAGAAGCTTACCCCGCGCTGATCCGCTCGATATCGGCGCCGACCGCCTGCAGCTTTTCTTCGAGCCGCTCATAACCGCGGTCGAGGTGATAGACACGGTTGACCTCGGTCTGGCCCGCGGCGGCGAGGCCTGCGATGATCAGGCTCATCGAGGCGCGAAGGTCGGTCGCCATCACGGGCGCGCCGATCAGTCTGTCGACGCCGCGTACGACCGCGCTGCGCCCGCGTACCTCGATGTCGCAGCCCATGCGCGCCAGTTCGGGGACGTGCATGTAGCGGTTCTCGAAGATCGTCTCGGTGAACAGCGACGCGCCCTTGCCGAGCGTTGCCATCGCCATGAATTGTGCCTGCATGTCGGTCGCGAAGCCGGGGTAGGGCGCCGTCGACAGCGTGACGGGGTCGGCGCGGCCCGACATGGCGACCCGGATGCCGCCCTTGGTTTCCTCGACCGTCGCGCCCGCCTGACGCAGCGCGGCGAGCGTGGCTTGCATCTCGTCGGCCTTTGCGCCGACCAGTTCGACGTCGCCCTCGGTGATGACGGCGGCGCAGGCATAGCTGCCCGCCTCGATGCGGTCGGCCATGACGCGATAGGTCGCTCCGTGCAGCCGGTCGACGCCCTCGATCGTCAGTGTTTCGGTGCCGATGCCCTCGATATGCGCGCCCATCGCGACGAGACAGTTGCAGAGATCGACGATCTCGGGCTCCCGCGCCGCATTTTCGAGCACGCAGGTGCCCTTGGCCAGCACGGCCGCCATCACGGCATTTTCGGTCGCGCCGACCGAGACTACGGGGAAGGTGAACTTGCCGCCCGCGAGACGGCCGCCGGGGGCGCTTGCCTTCACATAGCCCGAGGCAAGCTCTATCTCGGCGCCGAAAGCTTCAAGCGCCTTCAGATGCAGGTCGATCGGGCGGTTCCCGATCGCGCAGCCGCCGGGCAGCGACACGGTCGCTTCGCCCGCGCGCGCGAGCAGCGGGCCGAGCACGAGGATCGACGCGCGCATCTTGCGCACGATGTCATAGGGCGCGACGGTCGAGGTCAGCGTCGTCGTCCGCGCGGTCATGACACGGCCGAAATCCTCGGGTCGCGATCCCTCGATCGTCGTCGAGCAGCCGAGTTGGTTGAGCAGATGGCCGAACCCGTCGACATCGGCGAGCCGCGGCAGGTTGCGCAGCGTCAGCGGTTCGTCGGTGAGCAGTGCGCAGGGCAACAGCGTGAGCGCCGCATTCTTGGCGCCGGAGATGGGGATACGGCCCTTGAGTCGCTGGCCGCCGCGAATGACGATCTGATCCATCCCGCGTCTTTAGCGCATGCGCGATAGCGCGCAAGCGGGCTGGCTATACGGGCGGACGATAGCCGGCATCGTCATCGAACTGCGCCTTGGCTTCGCGCTCGCCTTTTCCCATGAAGACGAAGCCGACAGCCGCCAGGACAAGCAGGAGAACGGCGAGCATTGGCACATGGCCATCGATCACCAGAACGCGGAGCGCGATCCAGACGCAGTTGAAGATCCCGAGGATCAGGAACAATTTCCGGTTGTTTCCGGCAAAGCCATAGACGTCGCGGCCCCCGGGCGTGCGGATGCCATGGACGCCCTTCAGGTCGAAGGCGTTGTAGAGATAGAACCGGCCGTGCGTGCCGGGCACCAGTTCGGCGGCGACATTGTCCTTCACCACGGCATTGCGGATCGTTCGCGTGCCGACGCCGGTCTGCTGAAAGGTGATGCTGCGAAAGATTGTGGCGCCGCCCTTGGCGCGCTTGAGGTCGGCTGCTTCGATGCTGCCGTCGATGATCGAGGTAGACATGGTCGGATCCCCTGCTGTGGCGCGACCCGGGGAAGGTTCAAAATAATCTATCCGGCGGGAGAAGGGAAGCCGTGCTCCCGGTCAAGTTATTGTCGATGAAGCGCGGCTTTCATCATGGCTTTCCCAGTGAAAATATGAAACTGTTCCTGTCTATTTAAGGCAGGCAAGGACAGCGTAACGGAAGCGACTTTTCACAGGGGAGTAAGGTCATGCGGAATAATGTCGTCACGATCGTCACTACGGCCACGTTGATCGCCAGTCAGCTTGCCGTCCCGGTTATGCCCCAAGCGACGACCTTGCCCTATCCACCGCCCGGCGGCCCGCAGATTCAGCCGCCACGCCCGGGCTATGGCAATGGTTATGCGGGGACAATCCGCTGCGAATCGCGCAACAATCAGACGCAGCGCTGCAACGTCCGCACCGGCAACCGCGTCGACCTGCAGCGGGTGATCGGCGGGCGTTGCTCGAAGGGGCGCGACTGGGGCTTTACCGCGACGCAGATCTGGGTGTCGGGCGGTTGCCGCGCCGAATTCGCTTATGGCTATGCGAATAACGGCGGCTACCCGACGCCGCTGCCGCAGCCGGTCGACGACTATGCGGGCACGCTACGTTGCGAGTCGCGCAGCAATCGTTACGAACAGTGCAACGTTCGAACCAGCGACCGGGTCGAATTGCTGCGCAAGTTGGGCGGCAAGTGCAACGCCGGACGCCAGTGGGGCTACACCAGTTCCTATGTGTGGGTAGACAAGGGGTGTCGCGCCGAGTTCGGCTATGGCTATCGCAATGTCCGGCCGCCCGAAAAGGATAAGGACAAGGGGCCGAGCACCGGGCTGATCATCGGCGGCATCGTTGTCGCGGGCGGGCTGCTCGCATTGCTGGCAAGCCAGAAGAAAAAGAAGGAACCGGCCGGCGAGCAGACGACTGCGCCCGAGGATACGACAACGCCGACCTATCCGGCTGGTCCGCCGGCAGCGTTGAGCGCCAATCTTTCGGCCTTGCCGAGCGCATCGCGCCCGTCGGTGCAGAATTGCATGAACGATGCCGCGCGCCAGATCGGCGTCACCGGCGGGACGCGGCTGTCGTACGACAAGCTGATCTCGCTCGAACAGGGCAATGGCGGCTGGCGTATCCGCGCGACGATGACCGCGACCTATCCCGACGGCGCGAAGCAGGTCGAGATGTATTGCCGCGCGACGCCAAACGATATCATCCAGCTCGACTTCACCTAGACAGGGGAGGCGCGTCCGCTATGGCCGTCCGCCCGGGACAGACCCGGGCGGCGCGCTTTCGGGACAATGGGGTCGGACAATGCTGAAGGATGGTGGGCCGCTCGCGGCGCTATGGTCGCGGGCCTATCCGCTGCTCACGGTGACCGCGCTCTTCTGGGCCGGCAATTCGATCGTCGGCCGCGCGGCGCGCGATCTGGTACCGCTATGGCCGTCCGCCCGGGACAGACCCGGGCGGCGCGCTTTCGGGACAATGGGGTCGGACAATGCTGAAGGATGGTGGGCCGCTCGCGGCGCTATGGTCGCGGGCCTATCCGCTGCTCACGGTGACCGCGCTCTTCTGGGCCGGCAATTCGATCGTCGGCCGCGCGGCGCGCGATCTGGTACCGCCCGCCGCCCTTTCTTTCTGGCGCTGGACGCTGGCTCTCGCGCTGCTTCTGCCGCTTGCCTGGCCGCATCTGAAACGCGACTGGCCGACATTGCGCGCGAACTGGCCGATCGTCGCGTTGCTCGGCGCGCTGGCGATCGGGTCGTTCAACATCCTGCTCTATACCGGCCTGCAGAGCACGACCGCGCTCAATTCGATGCTGATCCAGTCCGCGCTGCCGGCGCTCGTGCTTGTCGTCGGCGCGGTGGTGATGGGCGAGCGGACGAGCCTGCGCCAGATCGCGGGCGTGTTCATCTCCCTCGTCGGCGTGCTGGCGATCATCGCGCGCGGCGATCCGGCGATGCTGTGGGGGCTGCGGCTCAACATCGGCGACGCGATCATCGGCGGCGCCGTGTTGCTGTGGGCGCTTTATTCGGTGCTGCTCCGCCGTCGCCCCGCGGTGCATCCGCTGAGCTTTCTCGCGGCGTCGATGGTCGTCGGCATCGCAGTGATTGCGCCCTTCTACGCGCAAGAGCTCTGGTCGGGCCGGCTGATCGTTCCGGCGACGGGCAGTGCACTGGCGATCACCTATGTTTCGGTCTTTCCGTCCTTCCTCGCCTATCTCTTCTTCAATCGCGGGGTCGAACTGATCGGGTCGGCGGCGACGGGGCAATATATGAATGTGATGCCGCTGATGGGCGCGGGGCTCGCGATGCTCTTCCTCGGCGAGCGGCTCTACCTGTTCCACATCATCGGGCTGGCGCTGATCGTTGCCGGCATATTGGCGGCCGGGCGTCCGGCGCCCGCGGCGCAGGCCTAGCCGAGAGCCTCCTCGACCTGCGCCAGCCGGTCCTTGCCGAAGAACATCTCGCCGCCGACGAAGAAGGTCGGGATGCCGAACACGCCGCGCGCGACCGCGGCTTCGGTGTTTTGGGCGAGTCTCGCTTTGATTTCGGGTTCTTGCGTGCGGACGAGCAGCGCATCGCCATCGAAGCCGTTCGCGGACAGGAAGGCGGCGATGACCCCGGGATCGTCCATCTTGAGGCCGTCTTCCCACATCGCGCGGTTTACGGCGTCGACATAGTCGTCGAGATTGCCTTCGTCGTCGGCGGCGATCGCGCCGCGCATGATCGTCAGCGTATTGACCGGAAAGTGCGGGTTGATACGGAATTTGACCAGGTTGTGCCTCGCAATGAAGCGGCGCATTTCGAGATTCTCGTAAGCGAGTTTAGCCGGCGCGTCCGCGTATCGGACCATCGGCGCCTTGTTGCCTGTCGCCTTGAAGATGCCGCCCAAGAGGCAGGGCGTGATGACGAGGTCGGCGCCGGTACGGTCGAGCAGGTCGGGCAAGGCCTTCATGCAGAGATACGCGTTGGGGCTACCGAAATCGAAGATGAGTTCGAGCGTCTTTGCCGGGCTTTGGGTCACCATTTTTCTCCCCATGGGCGGAGGTCGAGTTCGTGGGTCCACGCGCTTCTCGGCTGTTTGTGGAGCATGACATAATTGGCGGCGATCGCCGCCGGGTCCAGGACAAGATCCTGTGCCCTGGCGTTGTCGAAATCGGGGTGGCGGCTCTTGATGAATTCGGTATCGATCGCGCCATCGATCACGGTGTGCGCGACATGGATACCCTGTGGCCCGAGTTCGCGCGCCATTGATTGCGCGAGCATGCGGAGCGCGCCCTTGGCGCCCGAGAAGGCGGAAAAGCCCGAGCCACCGCGCAGGCTCGCGGTCGCGCCGGTGAAGATGATCGTGCCGCGGCCGCGCGGCGCCATGCGTTTCGCGGCTTCCCGGCCCATCAGGAAGCCACCGAGGCACGCCATTTCCCAGACCTTGGTGTAGACGCGCAGAGTCGTCTCGATGATGGGAAAATTGACGTTGGCGCCGATGTTGAACACCGCGACCTCGACCGGTCCGACCTCGGCCTCGACCTGATCGAAGAGCGCGATCATCGCCTCTTCGCTACGGGCGTCGCCGGGGAAGGCGCGCGCCGCATGGCCGTCGTCGCGGATCGACTCTGCGAGCGCTTCGAGTTGCTCGGCATTGCGTTCGCGGCGGTTGACGCAGGCGGTGAGACCTTCGGCGGCAAAGGCGCGCGCAATGGCGCCGCCCGTGGCGTCGCCGGCTCCGATGATGATGGCTGCAGACATGCGACTCTCCTCTTGTGCGAGATAGTAACTATGATAATCATAGTGACAAGAGATTTCTGGGAACATGGGAGTTGGAGACGCAAAATGCCCAAACGCGCGGATCTGTCGGATACCTTCTGTCCTGTCGGGCGGTCGGCCGAATTGCTCGGCGACCGCGCGGTGCTGCTGATCCTGCGCGACCTGTTTTTCGGACGGCGGCGTTTCGAGGCGATTGCGGCGAATACGGGGCTGGGGCCGCAACTCGTATCGGCGCGGCTCAAGCGCATGGAAGGGGAAGGGGTGGTCGAGCGTCACGCCTATCAGGATCGTCCGCCGCGCCACGAATATCGCCTGACCGCGAAGGGAAAGGATCTGTTCGACGTCCTCTATGCGATGCGCAATTGGGCCGAACGCTGGGCATATGAGGAGGGCGAGACCGGTTCGGGTCCGGCGATGCGCTATATCCACCGCGCGTGCGGTGCCGACGTCGGGACGTCAACCATTTGTCCGGGATGCGGCGAACCGCTGCGCTATGGCGATCTGAAAGGCGAGCCGTCGGAGGCGCTCAGGGCCGAGCAGGCGGCGCGGGCGGGCTGATCAGGCCTTTTCCAGCGTGCATTGCAGCGGATGCTGGTTCTGCCGCGCCGCGTCCATCACCTGATTGACCTTGGTTTCGGCGACCTCATAGCTGAACACGCCGCACACGCCGACGCCCTGCTGGTGGACGTGCAACATCACCTGCGTCGCCTGTTCGATATCCATGTTGAAGAAGCGCTGGAGGACCATCACGACGAATTCCATCGGCGTGTAGTCGTCGTTGAGCAGCAGCACCTTGTACATCGAGGGCTTTTTCGCCTTTGCGCGGGTGCGAGTTGCAATGCCGACGCCGGGGCTGCCGGGCGAGCCGTCGTCCTTGTCCGCCATCGCGCGAACCGGGGTCATGGTCGAAACTGGAAACATCATGGTCAGGAATATCGCAAGCCGCGGTCCAAGCGCAAGGGGCGCGGTCGCGGATTTTAACCTCTTGTTCGCCAGCAGGCCGGCACGGCCTGTGCGCCAAAACAAGAACCGCCCGCTTCCGAGGAAGCGAGCGGCCTTGGGGTGTCGGCGCAGACGGGGAGAGGAGGGGGAAGTGCCCGCGCCAACGAGAGAAGCTGAAGTCGCTCAGGCGGCCTTCATCTTCGAAGTGATGACCGAAACGCGGTTCGAGATCGGCGCGAAGCTGTCGTTCGTCAGCTTGACGACGAGTTCGCTGGTCTTCGAGGTCTGCGCAACGGCGGCGTCGAACGCCTTCTTGCTGTTTTCGGCATAGAGCTTGAAGAAGTCGGCCGGCGTCTTGACGGCGGTGTAGCCCTTCAGCGCGGCGGTCGTGTCTTCGAAGCTCTTGCGAGCGAAGGTGACGCCTTCCTGGCCGAGCGTTTCGATGCCCTTGGCAGCGATCTTGCCCGACTCAACGAGGGCTTCGATGTTCGCCTTGTTGAACTCGACGGCTTCTTCGGCGAGCTTGCTCGACTTCGCGAACGCTTCCTTCGCCTTCTCGTTGAAGTCGGCGGTCAGGGTTTCGGCGCGGGTCTTCGCTTCGTCGGCGAACTTCTTGACGGTGTCGTTCATGGTCTTCAGTCCTTTGGTGGCGAGGGCGGCCGGCTTCGGCGCAGTCTTCGCGGGCTTGGGGGCAATGGTCTTTGCAGCCGCCTTCTTGGGGGCGACCTTCTTCGCTGCCGGCTTTGCGGCTTTCTTTTGGACCGGCTTGGCCTTCGCCGCGACAGTCTTGGTTTTCACGGGCGCCTCGACCTTCGCTGCGGGGGCAGCTTCGACCGGAGCGGCGGGAGCTGCCACCGGCTTGGCGGCGGTTTCCAGCGTCGCGGCTTCGAAAGCCTTTTCGGCACTATCCATCTTGGTAGCCATCGGGACAACTCCTTTATGTTGCACTGCACAATATAGGAGTGGGTCGGCAATTTCAAGAGGAAATTTGTGCGGTGCACAAAAACAATCACAGCGCCGGCCCGCAGGCAGTATATTCGCCGGATATTACCGCTGTTTGACGTAGCGTCCCGGGGCGTCCTCGATCGCCTTTCTGGTGCCCTTTCCCGGCAGGCGCGCATCTTTGGCCGGGGTTTTTCCGCTATCCTGCTCCGCGATCCAGTCGATCCAGTGCGGCCACCAGCTTCCCTTGGTCTCGGTCGTGCCCGCGACGAACTCGTCGAGCGTCGCGGCGTCGTTGTCGCCGGTCCAATATTGATATTTGCCCGCAGCGGGCGGATTGACCACGCCGGCGATATGGCCCGATCCGGCAAGCAGGAAAGTCTTCGGGCCCGACAGATGATCCATCAGCCTCCACACGCTGGCGAGAGGCGCGATATGATCCTCGCGCCCCGCCTGGATATAGGCCGGGGTCTCGATCTTCCTGAGATCGATCGGCGTTCCCATCACCGACAGGCTGTTCGGGATCACCATGCGGTTGTCGCGGTAAAGATCGATCAGATATTGGCGGTGCCACCTGGCAGGCAGGTTGGTGACGTCGCCATTCCAGTAGAGGAGGTCGAAGGGCGGATAGTCGTTGCCGAGCAGATAATTGCTGACGACATAGTTCCAGATGAGGTCGCGCCCGCGCAGGCTGTTGAAGGTCGCGGCCATATAGCGCCCGTCGAGGAAGCCACCCGCCGACAGCTGCTGGAGCAGGGTCAGATAGCTTTCGTCGACGAACATCTTGAGGTCGCCCGCCAGCTCGAAATCGACCTGCGCGGTGAAGAAGGTCACCGACTTGACCTTGTCGGCCTCGCCCCGCGCCGACAGCATTGCCAATGTCGCGGCAAGTGTCGTGCCCGCGACGCAATAGCCGATCGTGTGGACATGCGGCACATCGAGCAGGTTGCGAACCGTGTCGATCGCGTCGACTTGCGCTGCGATATAATCGTCCCAGACGACCTCGCTCATCGAGGCGTCGGCCGACTTCCACGACACCATGAAGACGCTGAGCCCCTGTTCGACCGCCCAGGCGACGAAGCTTTTCGCGGGATTGAGGTCGAGAATGTAGAAGCGGTTGATCCACGGCGGGAAGATGACGAGCGGGACGGTGAAGACCTCCTTTGTCGTCGGGCCGTATTGGATCAGCTGATAGAGATCGGTTTCGTGGACGACCTTGCCCGGAGTCGTCGCGATATTGACGCCGACCTCGAATGCATCGGGATCGACGTGGGAAAGCTGCCCGCGCGACAGGTCGGTGAGCATGTGTTTGAGGCCCTTGAGCAGGCTCTCGCCGCGCGTCTCGATCGCGCGCTTGATCACTTCGGGGTTGGTGACCGCGAGGTTCGAGGGTGACAGCGCCTCGGTCATATTCTTCGCGGCAAACTCCATCTTCGCGCGCGCGTGCTCGTCGAGCCCCTGCATGGTGCGCGTCGTAGCGAGCAATTGCTCGGCGAGGAGGCCGTAGGTCTGGCGGATCAGCGCGAACACAGGGTTCTGGGTCCAGTCGGGGTCCGTGAAGCGCTTGTCCTGTCTCGCGTCGGCGGCGGGCGCGAAGCCCGGCTGGATGGTTGCGAGCGAAGTCCAGAAGGCGACGCCCTGTTCCCACATCTTCGACGATTGTTCGGCCCACGCTTGCGTCGTCGGATTCTGTAGCCAGCTCGTCGGGTCGAACAGGCCTGCCGCGGCGCTGTTACCCTGGTTCGCCTGGCCCAGCGCATATTCGAGCATCATTTGTTGTGCGCGGCCCATGACGCTGGCCCAGTGCTGGATGTCGTCGGGCGAGGGCAGGAAGGGATTCGGCGCTTCGGTCGTGTCGTCTTGGCCTCTGTCGCTCATGCTCGTTCCTGCTGGTCAGTGCGGATATAATGCCTATAACAAGCCGCGATGCGGCTGGCGAGATTGCCGCGCGCGTCAATCCGACAGTTAACGCAAAGGAGTTGTTCTAGTTTCCCATGTCCGAAGATGAATTCTATCGCATCAA
>NZ_JAEMQX010000058.1 GCF_016463645.1 Sphingopyxis sp.
GGGTGGGAGCTTGCGTCCCGGATCACTTCTTCAGCAATCGCACATCGCCGATAAAGCTTTCGAGCGTCTGGAGATGCGGTTGCACCGATTTGGGAAATTTGTCCGTCAAGCCGGCGGGCACAACGAGTTGCACCCCGGCGCCTGTCATTTCCCGAAACTGGCTTTCCGACACGCCCTCTTGCAAGGTGAGGAGGTGTTTTGCCGGAATCCTGTCTGCTTCGTTGAGTATCTGTCGCCACCGATCGCGGCAGGTCGTTTTGACTGCGAGCATCCTCAACCGTTCGCCTGGAAAGGCCGGGTCACGATAGGCCTCGGCTGAAGGAAACAGAAAGTCGGGGCGCTTCCCCGGTTCCGACTCGGGTTGATGGGCGAAGTCGGTTCCTTCGATCAGCCGTTCTTCGATGAAAATCTCGCGCGCGTGCAGTTCAAGGGAACGTCCCGATCTTGCCTTGCGGCGTTGCAGGATGGTCTGCGCTCGGGACACAAAACTGTCGACATTCCGGAAGCCGGCCATGATGAGCGGAAGCTCGATCGCTTCTTCGACGCTCAGGAAGATTTCATACTCACACTCCCGGCGACGAAGCAGCCTGCGATCCGGATCGAGAGTGCTATCTGAACGGAGTTCGACAGCCTTACGGATGATCTCGCGGCTGCCTGGAAACCTGGTCAGCCATGGCGTCGGAATCTCGTGGCTTTGGAGCCAGCAACTGGCCCGAACCGGAGTCTGATTGAACAGATGCCCTTGCGGGGGCGGCCATGTCATCCATCTTCCGGGTTCCACAGGACCTACACGATCCTCGACTATTTCTTCCTCGGTTTCGTGCCGGCACACCCAGGCATGGCAAACGGCCTGCCCGGACGAGGAGGGCGCCCTGAATGCGAATATGGTCAGCGCGCCTGTGCTTTCGGGATCCAGCAGCGCCGAGGCGCCGCCGCCAAAACCGGTCAATCTGGTTTCGTTTCGGCCCCCCTTGGCATTTCCGTGAAACTTGTTGTTGTACCAGATCGCCCGAACGCGCCGGTGATCCGCATGAGAGTCCAGATACAAATCGAAATGGACATCCGGATTCTTTATTTCCTGGCGCGCAAGAGACGGGAAAAGACCGAAAAGAACCTCACGGGGGAAATAGGGGCCCGCCTGATGGCTTCCGTTGGCCAGAGTGTCGTTTCCTGAAAGGCGCTTGATATGCCAGGTGAAATCGGCGCCGCTATGCTCATCCAGCCATTCGACGATGTCACCGATCGGCACTCGCGGCTCCCCGGACATCCATGTTGCCTTCCCCTTCCCTCAGCCACTGATCGACAAGATCGGCGACCATCCTGATTCCCAGCTTCTCTTTACCCTTGAGTGCGCACTCCCAGACATTGAGGATGCGCCATCCGGTCGATTCCAGTATGGCGGTCACTTCCCTGTCGCGTTCCCTATTTCGTTCGAGCTTCGCTTTCCAGAAGTCGCGTCTGGTGGAAGGCAGTTTGAATAGCGGGCAATCGTGTCCGTGCCAGAAGCAACCGTGCACGAAAATCACGGCCTTCCATCTTGGCAGAACAATATCGGGCTTTCCCGGGAGACTGCGGGCGTGAAGCCGGAAACGAAAGCCGTGGGCATGAAGGGCCCGACGAACGGCAAGTTCCGGTCCGGTGTTTCCCGCCTTTATTCCAGCCATCATCCGGCTTCGGGTCGCGGGATCAACTATGTCACCCGGCAAGCGCCATCTCTTTCCGGTCCGGATGGGCTTCGGCTTCATCATCCGATACGACAAGCCAAGGCTTCATGTGCGCTGCCACCGCCTCAACGACGGGAACGACGACCGCGTTTCCAAACTGTCGATAGGCCTGGGTATCCGAAACGGGAATGATGAAGTCCTGACCGTCCGGCTTGTCAAAGCCCATCAGCCTCGAACATTCACGGGGAGTCAATCGGCGCGGGTTTCGGCCGTCCTGTTTTACAAGAATTTCCGACCCGTCTTTATGGTAGCGGGCAGAAAGCGTCCGGGCGATGTCGTCAACTCCCACCAGGCCGAAACCGAAGCCATTCCCTGCCGCCTTATGCTTTGCAGCATAACCCTGCAAATAGCCCCAAAGATGATCGGTCAGCGTGTATTTCTCCGAAACAGAGCCGATGTTTCCTCTCGTGTACGGCGCTTCGGGAGCCTCGTTGCCGTCTTCCGGATGAAGGATGCTTCCGAGCTTCGGTCCGGCAAGGGCGTCGGGCAGTTCCAGATCATCGAACGAAAAATCGGTTTTCTCGCGAAATCCGACGATGAAAATCCTCTCCCTTTGCTGGGGAACAAACGACTTCGAATTGATGACTTTCCAATGGACATCATATCCGAGTTCTTCAGTCAGCGTTTTGTATATAAGCTCAAAAGTGCGCCCCTTGTCGTGATTCACCAGATTCTTGACGTTTTCCAGCAGGAACGCTTTGGGGCGGCGGTGTTCGAGAATCTTCGCTACATTGAAGAACAAGGTGCCCTGCGTCTGATCGAGAAAGCCGTGAGGCCGGTTCAGGGCATTCTTCTTCGAAACGCCGGCGATGGAAAACGGCTGGCATGGAAACCCCGCCAAGAGCAGGTCGTGCTCCGGAATCTCGTCGAGCGGTACCTGGGTGATATCCCCCCTTACGTCATGGTCGCAGTCGTAATTGGCCAGATATGTCCGTTGCGAATGCTTGTCCCATTCGCTCGTGAATACACATTTCCCGCCCAAGGGTTCAAAGCCACGTCGAAGCCCTCCGATCCCCGCGAACAAATCTATGAAACGGAAAGCGGGTTCTTCGGCAGGAGCATGGCGGAAGGTTTCCGAACGATCATGCAGGAGTTGAACTGCGGCCTTCCTCGGTTCGGCTTCGCCATTTTCCCATCGATAGACGGTCCGTCTGGAAAATCCCGAAACATCTGCCACCTGGTCGATCGACATGCCGGCGCGTTGGCGCAGCAAGGAAAACTCGGTGTCGGCATTGTTTTGCATTCAGGGCTCCCTGGGTCGATTTTTGCCACTGTGGCGTGCTTCTTCCCGGTTGACAAGAACATAACGTGAATATTTTTCCAAGCAGGGGCTGAGGCCCCTTTCCTACAATATCCAAATAGGTTCAAACCTGTTCCGATTCATTCCAAGTGATTCGGGAGATGGGGCTATGGGGCGGAAAGTGACGCGAGGTTCGCAGAGGAAAACTGGTGAGAACGGCGGCGTGGGCGATGGCGCCCGCCCCGCTGCGACCGGCCAGCGGGCGGGCAAGTCCCGTGGGCGGGGCCGCGGGTCTCCGGCCACCCCCGCGCGCAAGCGGGAGGCGAGCAGAAGGGAGCGGGAGGGCCGGAAGGAGAATCCCTTCATGCCCGGGCTGCGCGTGCGCTCGGACGGGTGGACGGCGGCGCGGACGCGGGTGTTTCTGGCCACGCTGGGGCGCACGGGGTGCGTGACCGATGCGGCGCGGATCGCGGGGGTCAGCACGACCTCGGTCAATCGCTCGCGCGCGCTGTTCGCGCCGTTCGACAAGGCGTGCGGCGAGGCGATCGCGCGGGCGCTGCGCGGGCTGGAGGCGGTCGCTTACGAGCGCGCGGTCGAGGGGCGCGAGATGGTGATATTGCGGGGCGGCAAGGAGGTCGAGCGGCGGATCGTGCCGTCGGACGGGCTGCTGGGGCTGCTGCTGAAGCGCGGCGACCTCAAAAACGGGCGCGACGTGCAACTGACGCCGGAGGAGGCCGAGGCCTATGAACTGCCCGAGGCGGTGCGGCACCGTTTCCTGTCGCGCGAGGAATATTTCAAAGGCATCACCTTCGACAAATGGCCGGGCACGGGCAAGGTGCAGGGGCCGACCTCCGAAGAGACCAACGAAGCGATCATCGCGCGGCTCGCCATCCTGCGCAAACAGCGCGGGTGGAACACCCCGCTTTGCAGCAAGTGCGGCGAGGAGGCCGATTAGCGGGAAGGCGCGCGGCGCGACCGCCCGCCGCGCGCCCGCGCCCGATTCAGTTCAGCGCGTCGTTGATCGTGTTGAAGATATTCGCGAGATCGAGCCCGAGCATCCGGAAGGCGATGATGCTCGCGACCGCGATCAGCGCGGCGATCAGCCCATATTCTATCGCGGCCGCTCCCCTCCGGTCCCGAAGCAGCGCCGTTTTCCGTGCGGTGGTCAGTCCCCGCGCGATCGTTCCGTGCATGGTCCGCGTTCCCTTCTTCGCACGCCATGGTCCCGGCCCCGCGGTAACGCGGCGCGGGTTCCGCGCGGGTTGAGGAAGAGGCTTAACGCGCCCGCAAGGCGGGGCGGGCGCCCGTTCGTTGCCGCCTGACCGGCGGCGCCTATTCGTTGCCGCCTAACCGGCGGCGCCCGCTCGCTGCCGCCTAACCGGCGGCGATGGCCGCGGCGGGATAATCCTCGGCGGCGGAGGGGCAGGTGCCCTGCTTCATGATGCTCTTCCCGCCCGGCTCGAACCATTCGGACGCCTGGAAATCCCCGCCGTAACCGACGCCGTCATGGATGCAGACCTCGGGCTTCGACCCGTCGGGGGCGATGACGACCGACCAGTTGTAGCGATCCTCGGCGCGGCGTTCGCCGCCCCAGACGAGGATGCGGCCGCCCGCGACCCTGACGATGGGCAGGCCGAGGCCGTCGTCGGCGAAGGCGACGCCCGCGCGCTTTTTCGCGTCGGGGACCGCGGCGGCGATCGCGGCCCTGACCGCCGGATGATCGAGGAAGCGGTGGCCGTTCACGACGTCGAACGGATATTTGCCGACATAGGCGTCGAGATCGGGCGCGGGCGCCTTTGCCGCGGCGGGGGCGCCGCATCCGATGATCGCCGCGCAAGCCAGTATCGCCGTCCGCACCATGTGTTTCCTTTCGCTTGTGCCTGAAATCACGATCAAAACAGCAGACCCGCGCTTTGGTTGCAGTGCGGGCGATCACAGCCGCGCGGTCAGCCGCCGTTCGCGGCGAGGCGCACCGGGTTGGGGGTGAAGGTGCGGACGCGGTTGCGGCCGGTGCGCTTGGCTTCGTAGAGCGCCTGATCGGCCTCCTGCATCAGCGCGGAGAGCGTGGCGGCGGGGACGCCGCCGGGGTCGCCGACCGCGATGCCGAGGCTGGCGGTGGGGCAGAGGCTGGCGGGGATGCGGTCGGTGCATGCGGCCTGCAGCCCGGAACGGACGGCCTCGGCGAGCTGGCGCGCGCTCTCGATCCCCGCGCCGGGGACGAGCAGCGCGAACTCCTCGCCGCCGATGCGGCCGGCGACCATGCCGGCGGGGCCGATGCGGCGGACGTGCGCGCCGAAGGCGGCGATGATCGCGTCGCCGACCGCGTGGCCGTGGCTGTCGTTGATGCGCTTGAAATGGTCGAGGTCGGCGATGAGCAGCGCGACGGGGCGCCGGTCGAGGAGGCAGCGGCGGAGCACGGCGTTCGCCTGCGCCTCGAACCCGCGGCGGTTGAGCAGGCCCGAGAGATTGTCGGCGTCGGCCTCGCGGCGGAGCTCGGCGATCTGGTCGATCGCGACCGCGACCATCAGGCTGATCGCGGCGACGATCGACACCATCGCCTGGCTGAACTGGACGGTTGTCCAGTAGATCGACTGCTGGAAGCCGACATAATTGTCGAAGCCGCCGCGGAGCGAGAGCAGCACCACCGGGCGGACGATGAGGTTGAGCGCCGAGAAGGCGGCGACCCAGAACAGCACGCGGTCGATCAGGTGGCGCTTTTCGACCGGCCAGAGCGCGACGACGACCATGATCGCGATGATGCCCGCGCCGATGCTGATCGTCAGGATGCGCGCGGCGATGCTCGGGTGACCGAGGAGGAACCAGACGAAGGCCGCGGTCGAGACGGCGGCGGTGACGCTCATCGCGCGCCAGGGGACGGGGAGGTCGTAGCGTTTGATGATCGCGGCGGCGAAGAGCATGCCGGTCGCGAGGAAGCCGATGTTGGCGGGCAGGCGCTGCAGCTCCATCGGCAGCACCGGGCCGACATCCTGGATCAGGAAGGCGAGGGCGGAGGCGGTATAGGCGGCGGCGGCGTAGGCGACATAGCGCTCGCGGCGATTGAGCCACAGCAGGAAGAAGGCGATGGCGAACAGGAAGCCGATGCCCGGGTTGAGCAGCGAGATGAAAAATTGACCGTTCACACTACCGCTTTCTGCCTCCCGCACCCCGGGTAGCAGGCGTGTGGATAACGAAGCGTTACTTTTCGGGGAGTTAAGTCGCGGTAAGGCGGCGGGGCGAGGCGTTCAGGCGGTGCCGCGCACGACGAGGTGGACGGGAATGCGCGTGCCGCTGCGCGTATGCTCGTCATCCTCGAGCGCCATCGCGACGAGCGCCTCGCCCGCGGCGTCGAGGTCGGGCTCGAGCGTGGTGAGCGCGGGGTCGGCGAGGGTGCCGGCGCGGATGCCGTCGAAGCCGATCAGCGCGACGTCGTCGGGCACGCGGCGGCCGGCGTCCTTGAGCCCCTGCAGCACACCGAGCGCGAGCATGTCGGAGGCGGCGAAGATCGCATCGGTTTCGGGATGCGCTTCGAGCAGCGCATGGACCGCGGCGACGCCCTGCGCGTGGCGGTCGGCGGCGGCGGGCGGCTCGGCGACGACGGGGGCGATGCCGTGGAGGCCGAGCGCGGCGGTGAAGCCGTCGCGGCGCTCGTCGAACTGACGCTGCGGCGACTGCTGCGGTCCGATGAAGGCGATGTGGCGGCGGCCGGTGCGGATGAAATGCTCGGCGGCGAGCTGGCCGCCGATGTCGTTCTCGCTGCGCATCCAGTGGAAAGGGCTGCCCGGACTGCCCCAGCAGACGAAGTCGAGGCCCGACGCCTGCGCCTCGGCGAAATATTTCCACGCCGGGCGGTTGCTGGTCGTGCCGATGACGATCATCGCGTCGGCGAGCCCCGAGGCGACGAAATCGGCGCGGAAATTGTCGGCGTTCTCCTGAAACGAGACGAGGAGGTTGAACCCGCGCGCCGAGGTCGCGGCGGCGATGCTGCCCAATAGCGCGAAATAGAAGGGGTTGATCGCGCTGCGGTCCTCGCCGGGGCGGCAGATGGTGACGAGCGCGATCGTCTCGCTGCTCTTGAGCCGCAGCGACGAGGCGTGGCGGTCGACGACATAGCCGAGCTCGCGTGCGGCGGCCGAAACGCGCGCGCGCGTCTCGGCGTTGACGCCCGGCGAATTGCGGAGCGCGCGCGACACGGTCGATTGCGAGACCCCGGCGCGTTCGGCGACGTCGAACGAGGTCGGGCGCAGCGTCTTCATTGGCAGTCCTTCATCCCTTTGCGCCGTCTGTTGCCGGGTGCGCGGGGCTTGTCAATCGGCGAGCCCGTCCAATGCAAGGAGCGCGAAGCTCGCGAGCCAGTGCTCGCCCATATAGTCGCCGGTGACGTGGGGGAGGGCGGCGGCGAGGTGGCGCTGCGCCGCGGCTTCGGCAACCGGGCTGACCCGATGCGCGGGCCCGAGCGCCGATGCGATGGCGCGCCAGTTCCACGCGCGGCTGAGATTGAGCCCGTCGAGATGCGCGATCTTGCCGTCGCTGCGGTCGGAGACGGTCGCGGGGGTGAAGAGCGTGGCGGGTTGCCCGCTGGCGGCGCGCGGGAGAAAGGCGTCGAACCAGCCGGCGAAGTCGTCGCCGAGGACGACGGCCATCAGATGCGCCTCGGTGAGCGCGGAGGAGAGGAATTCGTCGCCGCCGGGCTCCCAAGCCTGACAGTCGCGGTCGTCGGCAAACCACGCCTTCGCGGCGGCATCGATCAATGTCACGAGCGCCGGATCGTGAGCCTTTGCCCAATGGCGCGCGAGGAGCAGCGCGAAGGCGATGTTGAAATGCGTGCCGACGCGCAAGGGGTAGGTGAGCCTGGGCAGGAAGGCGTGGAAGCGCGCGGCGAAGGCGAGCGCCAGCGGTTCGAGTGCGGCCGCCCAGGGGGCGTCGTGGCTTGTCGCCTCGGCGTGGAGCGCGAGGAGCCACGCCCAGCCATAGGGGCGCTCGAAGCCAGCGGAGTAGGGGCGCGAGAGGAAGGCGAGTTCGCCCGCGACCTTCTCCGGTACGAGCATGTCGTCGGCGCGGGCGCGGATGTCGGGGACGACGGACAGGTCGGGGAAGCGGCGTGCGAGGCGCAGCACCTGCCACCAGCCGTGGACGCAGCTATGCCAGTCGAAGCTGCCGTGGAAGATCGGGTGATGCTCGCGCGGCGGCTTCGCATCCTCGGGGCCGTTCAGCACGAGGTCCATCTTGTAGGGATATTCGCGGCCGAGGTGCAACAGGGTGGCGGTCGCAAAGCGCGTGGCGTGGTCGGGGGTGAGGTGCATTCCGTCGTCCTAGTCGAGATGATCCTCCCTGTCGCGCAGCGATGGGGAGGTGGCAGCGCGAAGCGCTGACGGAGGGGCAGTAACGCGGCCCCTCCACCACCCGCTACGCGGGCGGTCCCCCTCCCCATGGCTTCGCCACAGGGAGGATCTTCAGAAAGCGAAGAGCCAGATGAAGAGGATGTTCGCGGCGAGCAGGGGCAGCGCGGTGCCGACCTGTGCCCTGATCACGCCATAGGGGTTTTTGAGTTCGAGCAGCGCGGCGGGGACGAGATTGAAGTTCGCCGCCATCGGGGTCATCAGCGTGCCGCAAAAGCCCGCGAGCATGCCGATCGCCGCGACCACCGCGGGGTCGCCGCCATATTGCTTGATGAGCAATGGCATACCGACAGCGGCGAGCATTACCGGGAAGGCGGCGAAGGCGTTGCCCATCACCATGGTGAAGAGCGCCATGCCGAGCCCGAAGGCGAGCGTCGCGCCGAACAGGCTGCCCTCGGGAATCGCGGTGCCGATGAGGTCGCCGACGACCTCGCCGACCCCGGCGAGCGCGAACACCGCGCCGAGGCTGGCGAGCATTTGCGGCAGGATCGCCGCCCAGCCGACCGCGTCGAGCAGGCGGCGACCCTGTTGCAGCGGGAGCAGCGCCGGCGGTTTGAGACGCGCCATGCCGACGGCGAGTGCGATCAGCACGCCGAGCGCGAGCGAGATCAGCGTCGCCTGTTTGGGGTCGGCGAGGCCCGGAACCCATTTGAAGAGAAAGGTGCCCGCGAGCGCGACCGCTGGAATGATCAGCGCGACGAGGAGGAGGAAGGGGCCATGCTTCGCGGCACGTTCGGCCTGCACCTCGGGCGCGACCTCGCCGCCGGGCGCGCGGCCGATCTGGCCGGTGCCCGCGATCGCGACGAGCGCGAGGACGAGCAGGCCGTTGCCGAAATCGCCGAGATAGTCGCCCGCGAGCATCGACAGTGCAAGCAGGCCCCAGAAGGCGGCGTTGCCGAAGCGCTTGGGATTGCCTCGGTCCTGAAGCCCGAGGATTGCAAATAGTGCGAAGGTCAGCCCCGCAAGAACATAGACGAAGCCGAGCGTGATCATGCGCCCGTCTCCCGCCCGATCCGTTTTTGCGCCATCCGCTTTTCGAGGCGGCGGAGGCGCAGGCCGTGGATCAGGAAGGCGGCGATCGCGGTCGGGATCGCCCAGAGCGAGAAGTGCAGCGGCTCGATGACATAGCCATAGCCTTCGAGAACGCCTTTCATGAGGAGGATCGAACCGATCGCGAGGAAGATATCCTCGCCGAAGAAGAGGCCGATATTGTCGGTGGCGGCGGCGAAGGCCTTGACCTCCTCGCGCTGGTCGCCGGTGAGCGCGTCGTTTTTCGCCTCGGCGGCGGCTTCGGCCATCGGCGCGACGAGCGGGCGGACGGTCTGGGGGTGCCCGGCGACCGAGGTGAGGCCGACCGCCGCCATCGCCTGACGCAGCAGGAGGTAGGAGGTGAGCAGGCGGCCGAGCGTCGCACCCTTCATCCGGCCGATCAGGCTGCGCGCATGCTGTTGCAGGCCATAGGCTTCGAGCAGCCCGATCACGGGAAGGACGATCCAGACGATCGAAACATAGCGCGTGTCGTTGAAAGCCTTGCCGAAGGCGGCGACGATCGCGGCGATATCGAGCCCGGCAGCGAGCCCGGTCGCGAGCGCCGAGGCCATGATCACGAGCAAGGGATTGAAGCGGAGCAGGAAGCCCGCGATGATGATGAGGATGCCGATCAGGACGAGCATCAGGTGCGCGCCGGCATCGTCAAAGGCCGAACAGGTTCATGCGGAGACGCGGAGGCGGGGATAAGGGAGAGAAAAGAAGAAAGACGGTTCGCGCAGAGACGCAGAGATGTCGGCTCCTTGTCGAAAGGCTGGCGCTCCATCCATTTTCCATCGGCGGCTTCGCCGCCCGTTTTTCTCTCTGCGCTCTTCGCGTCTCCGCGCGAACCCAATTCTCCGCGCCTCCGCGTTTCCGCGTGAACCGTTTTCATTCGCGCTCGCTCCCCGCTTTTCCATAGCCGCCGCCGCCGGGCGTTTCGATCACGAAGGCGTCGCCTGCCGCCAGATCCGCGCCGCCCGTTGCCGCCAGCATCTCGACCCGACCGTCGGCGCGCTCGACCCAGTTGCGGCCGGGAGCGGCGTCGGCGCCGCCCGCGAGGCCCGCAGGAGCGATCTTGCGGCGATTGGCGAGGATGTTCGCGGTCATCGGCTCGCGGAAGCGGATGCGGCGGGTGGCGCCGTCGCCGCCGCGCCATCGGCCCGCGCCGCCCGAGCCCTTGCGGATCGAAAATTGCTCGACGATGACGGGGAAACGCGTCTCCATCACCTCGGGGTCGGTCATGCGGCTGTTGGTCATGTGCGTCTGGATCACGCTGGTGCCGTCGAAGCCCGGCCCGGCGCCCGAGCCGCCGGCGATCGTTTCATAATATTGGTGCGCGTCGTTGCCGAAGGTGAAATTGTTCATCGTCCCCTGCGCGCCGGCCATCGCGCCGAAGGCGATGAACAGCGCGTCGGTGATGACCTGGCTCGTCTCGACATTGCCCGCGACCACCGCGGCGGGCCAGCGCGGGCTGAGCATCGAATCTTCGGGGACGATCAGCGTTACCGGGGCGAGGCAGCCCTCGTTCATCGGGATCGGATCATCGAGCATCGTGCGCAGGACGTAAAGCACGGCGGCGCGGACGACGGGCATCGGCGCGTTGAAATTGTCGGGGAGCGTCGGCGACGAGCCGGTGAAGTCGATGGTGACGTGGCGCGCTTCGCGGTCGACCTGCACCGCAACCGCGACCTCGGCGCCATTGTCCATCGCGTAGCGGAACCGGCCGTCGTCGAGGCGGGCGATGAGCTGGCGCACCGCGGCTTCGGCCTGCCGCTGACCATGCGCCATATAGGCGGCAACGGTGGCGGCGCCGTGCGCGGCGCTGAGGTCGGCGAGCGCGCTGGCGCCGCGCTGGCAGGCGGCGACCTGCGCCTTGAGGTCGGCGATGTTGAGCGCGGGGTTGCGCGCGGGCCAGTCGCCGCCCGTGAGGTGAGCGTGGATTTCGGCGTCGCGAAAGTGGCCGTCGTCGACGATCAGCACATTGTCGAAGAGAATGCCCTCCTCGGCGATGCTGCGGCTGTCGGGGGGCATCGAGCCGGGCGCGATGCCGCCGAGGTCGGCATGGTGGCCGCGCGCGGCGACGAAGAAGCCGGGGGGCCCGTCGTCCACGAAGACGGGCATGATGACGGTGATGTCGGGAAGGTGGGTGCCGCCGTCATAGGGGGCGTTGAGCGCGTAGGCGTCGCCGCGTTTGATGCCGCGGCCGTCGCGGGTGCGCTGGCGGAGGATCGTGCGGACGCTTTCGCCCATCGAGCCGAGATGGACGGGCATGTGCGGGGCGTTGGCGACGAGGTTGCCCGCGCCGTCGAAAAGCGCGCAGGAGAAATCGAGCCGCTCGCGGATGTTGATCGACGAGGCGCTGTGCTGGAGCGCGCCGCCCATTTCCTCGGCGATCGCCATGAACAGGCTGTTGAAGATTTCGAGGCGGATGGGGTCGGGTGTCACGTTAACGCCCTCCCCTTCAGGGGAAGGCAGCGAGACTTGGTCCGGCGAAGCCGGCCCTAGTCGCAGCCGGTGGGGGCCATCGGTCTTGCGCAAGGCCGATGGCCCCCACTCCAACCCCTCCCCTGAAGGGGAGGGGCTTTTTTGGAGCCGCAACGTCCCCTCCCGCTCGACCGTCGCCGTCCAGCCGGGCTCGATCACCGTCGTCGCGAGCGCGTCGATGATAATCGCGGGGCCGGCGATTATCCGGCCGGGGGCGAGGGCGTTGCGCTGGTGGAGCGGGACTGCGCAGGGGGCGCCCGCGAGCCAAGCGGTCACGGTTTCGGGCTCGGCTTCGGCGGTCGGTGCGGGAGGGGGCAGGCTGGCGGGGGCGTCGCCCGTCTCGGTCAGTTCGACGCGGATGCGGTCGACGACGAGGTTGGCGTGCGGGGCATAGCCGAAACGCTGACGGAAGGCGGCCGCGAAGGCTCGCGCGACTTCTTGCGGCGGTGCGAGCGGCAGTTCGATCGCATTGTCGCTGTCGGCGAGGCGGACGAAGAGCAGGGTTTCGCGCGTGGTTTCGGCGCCCTCGGCGAGCTCGGCGCGGGCCTGTTCGGCGAGGTCGGCTTCGGCGGCGGCGAGAGGTGCGGCGCAGTCCGCGTCGAGCCTGAGCGCGAGCGTGCGCTCGCGGATCGCCGAAGGTCTCGCGAGACCCATGCCATAGGCCGAGAGTACGCCCGCGAGCGGATGGAGCAGGATTTCGTCGATCCCGAGCGCGTCGGCGACGAGGCAGACATGCTGGCCCGCGGCGCCGCCAAACCCCACCAGGCTGTAGCCCTGCGTCAGGTCGTGACCGCGCGCGATGGTGATGCGCTTGATCGCGTTCGCCATCTGCTGGACCGCGATCGCGAGCAGCCCCTCGGCGAGCGCTTCGGGCGTGATGGTCCCGACTTCGGCCGCCATCGCGGCGAATTTCCGCACGACCACATCGCGGTCGAGCGGCTGGTCGCCGTTCGGGCCGAAGAGTTTCGGGAAATGACCGGGCTGGATCTTGCCGAGGAGGACGTTGCAGTCGGTGACCGTCAGCGGCCCGCCGCGGCCGTAGGCGGCGGGGCCCGGGTTGGCGCCGGCGCTTTCGGGGCCGACGGTGAGGCGCGCGCCGTCCCAGCGGCAGATCGAGCCTCCCCCGGCGGCAACGGTGTGGATGCGCAGCATCGGCGCGCGGATGCGCGTGCCCGCGACGACGGTTTCGTTATCGCGCTCGAGGCGGCCGGCATAATGGCTGACGTCGGTCGAGGTGCCGCCCATGTCGAAGCCGATGAGGCGGGTCTTGCCCAAGGGCGCGGCGCTGCCGACCATGCCGACGATGCCGCCCGCGGGGCCCGAGAGGATCGCATCGCGGCCGTGGAAGGCGCCGGCGGAGGCGAGGCCGCCCGAGCTTTTCATGAACTGCGGGTTGATGCCCCCCTCCGATCCGGCGCCGAGCTGGGCGACGAACTGGTCGACATAGTGGCGCAGGACCGGCGAGAGATAGGCGTCGGCGAGCGTCGTGTCGCCGCGGCCGACGAGCTTGATGAGCGCGCTGACGTCGTGGCTGGTCGAAATCTGCGTGAAGCCGGCCTCGCGCGCGATGGCGGCGAGGCGCGCTTCGTGCGCGGGGTAGCGGTAGCCGTGCATCAGGACGATCGCGATGCTCGTGAGGCCGTTGTCGCGCGCGGTTTGCAGCGATGCGCGGGCCGCCGCCTCGTCGAGGGGGGTCAGGATGGCGCCGTCGGCACCGACTCGCTCGACGATTTCGGCGACGGCGGCATGCGGCGGCGGGATGCGATCGAGCCGCCTCGCGAAGAGGTCGGGGCGGTCCTGATAGCCGATCGTCAGCGCGTCGCCGAAGCCCCGCGTGATCGCGAGCAGGGTCGCCTCGCCCTTGCGTTCGAGGAGCGCGTTGGTCGCGACGGTCGAGCCCATGCGGATCGCGAGCGGGGGCAGGGCGCCGCGGCCCGCGCCGGTGAGATCGCGGATCGCATTGACCGCGGCGTCGCCGGGGCGCGCGGGGTCTTCGCTGAGATATTTGGTGGTGACGACCGCGCCGCCCGGGCTGCGCGCGACGACGTCGGTGAAGGTGCCGCCGCGGTCGATCCAGATGTGCCAGCGTTCGTCAGTCGGTCGTGTCATCGTCCGGCCAGCGAATGACGATGACGAGACTCTTGTCAACCGCGGTGCGCTGCCAGCTGCCCTTGAGCTGGCGTTCGATCAATGTGCGGATGAACCGCGTGCCGAAGCTTTCGCTTTCGATATGCGGGGTTTCGTCGAGCCCGCTTTCGGTCCATTCGAGCGCGATGTCGCCGCCGTCGCGGTGCCAGCCGACCGCAAGGCGGCCCTTGCCCGCGAGCGCGCCATATTTGATGCTGTTGGTGACGAATTCGTGGACCGCGAGCGAGATCGCCTGCGCGCCCTCGTCGCCGAGGCGCACTTCGGGACCGGCCACGCCCGCAAGCTGCCCGGCCGAGGCGCCGGCGAGTTCGAGCTCGCGGCGAACGATACGGCCGAGTTCGACGCTGTCGACGGCGGCGGTGACGAGCATATGCTTCGCATCGGAGAGCGCGCGCATGCGGCCGTCGAACCGCACCTCGAACTCTTCGAGGCTGGCGGATTCGCGCAAGGTGATGCGCGCGAGCGCGCCGATGCGGGCGAAGGCGTTCTTCATGCGGTGCGCCATCTCGCCGATCATCAGCTCGCGGTCGGCGGCGTGGCGCGCCTGCTGGTCGGCGAGCGCCTGCGCGGCGCCGACGCGGCGCTGCTGGACGCGGTGGAGCTGCGTCGCGAGGATCGCGAGCGCGAGGCCGAAGAGGAAGATGCCGAGCGGGCGGCCGAGCCGTTCGAGCAGGCGGCCGTAGGAAATGCGCATCGTCCACTGGCGGTCGGCGATGCGCAGCCGCTGTTCCTGCGCGTCCCAGCCCATCTTGCCCTGGCGGAAGACGACGGGCGCCGAGGGGCCGGCGCCGGCGCGGATTTCGAGGCCATCGATCGTGTCGAGCTGCGATCCCAGCACCGCCTTCATCATGTCGTTGACGCGAAAGGGCGCGTAGATGAAGGCCTCGACCGGCCGCATGCCGGGCGCGGTCGCGATCGTGCCGCTGGCGATGCGGCCTTCCGCCCCCTTCGCATAGACGGGGAGGTAGATGAGGAAGCCCGGCTGCTTGACCTTTGCCGCGCGTTCCTGTGCGAGATGGACGATGCCGCTGGCGGCGGGGCGGCCGGTCTGCCAGGCGCGGCGCATCGCCGCGCGCCGCACCGGCTCGCTGTACATGTCGAAACCGAGGGCGACGTGGCGACGCGGCGTATAGGGTTCGACGAGTACGACCGGAAAGCCGACCGGCTGGGCGGTGGCGGGCCAGACCCCGATATCCTCGGCGTAATTTTCCCTGAGCCGCGCCTCGATGCCCGCGGGTTCGCCCGCGCGCATCGCGGCGGCGATGCCGATCCCCTCCATGCCCGGCGACTGGACCTGCGGCTGGAGCGCGGCGAGATAGGCGCGGATGCCCGGGCCGCTCGCGGCGTCGTCGGACTGATAGAGCGCGCGCACCCCTTCGAGGATGGCGACATGGTCGCGCAGCCGCAGGTTGAACTGCGCCGCGACGCGCTCGGCCTGATCGGCTTCTTCGGCCTGATTGTAGAGAAAGCTGGCACCGGCGGCGACGATGGTCGCCAGCAGGATGACCAGCCCGACGAACCGGACCAGCAGCGCCAACAGCCGATCTGCCCATGTGGAAGGGCGCATGTCGATATCCTGCCTGATGGCTGCCGCAGCAGCGCCCCCCTCCGTCACCGATGTTTCATGCGAAAGGGCCGATAGCAAGTCAATTTCATGCCGTTCCGGTCGCGACGGCGGGCCGGTCGCGCGCAAATATCCGCCGGTTATCACACAGGTTATAGGATGAGGGCGCGGCGCCCTTCGCCGCGCTAATATTCGATGAAGATGCGGACCCGGCCGGCACCGACCCCGGCCGCCTCGGCGATTTGCTCGCGGCTGCGCTCGATCACCTCCAGCACCCTTTGGGGGACGTCCCCGGTCACCGGTTCGGCCTGACCCTCGTCGAAGTCGGGCACCGGGTCGACGGCGCTCTTGAGTTCGACGGCGCTCAGCGTCGCGGGCGATACCGGGCCTTCGAAGCGGCAGCCGAACAGCCGTCCGCTCGCCCAGATGACGACCGCCGTGATGTCGCCGGCGTGCGGAAGCTCGATGTCGATCCGGTCGCCCGCCGCGAGTTCGACGTCGCTTTCGAGCAGCAGGCCGGTCCCCGAGATATTGTGGATCTGGACATCGATTCCCGACCCGTCGTGCTGGAGCCCGCGGGCCAGCAGGCTGAGTTTCCGGCGCGCGTCGAAACGCCGGTCGGCACCGGGCGCCGCGGGCAGGAAATATCCGGAAATGGCCATGGTCCGGTCATGTGACCGGCTGGTTAAAAGAAGGTTAGCGCGCGCACCGAAAGATGGGCGCCGGATATCGCCGGGCAGGTTGCAGACGAAAACCCTTCGCCTATGATGCGCCGGACAGAACGGGAGAAATGCGATGATCATTTACGGGTCGGTGGTGTCGCCCTTCGTGCGCAAATTGCTGGGCTATCTGGGCGAGAAGGGGATCGAATTCGAGCTGAAGGGCGTCGGGATCGGCGACCCCGACCCCGGCTTTCGCGCCGCGTCGCCGCTCGGCAAAATGCCCGCGATGGACGACGACGGCTTCCTGCTCGCCGATTCGAGCGCGATCATCCAGTATGTCGAGGCGAAGCACCCCGAACCCGCGCTGATTCCCGCCGACCCGCGGGAACGCGGGCGCGTGATCTGGTGGGAGGAGTTCGGCGACACGGTGTTCGCGGCGTGCAGCGGCAAGATGTTCTTCAACCGTATCGTCGCGCCGAAATTCCTGGGGCGCGAGGGCGATCTGGCGGCGGCGGCGCAGGCCGAGGGCGAGGAATTGCCGAAGCTGCTCGCCTATCTGGAAAGCGCGATCCCGGCGTCGGGCTTCCTCGTCGGCGACCGGCTGACGCTCGCCGACCTCGCGGTCGCGTCGCCGCTGATGAACTTCCGCCATTGCGGTGCGAACATCGACCCGGCGGTCCATCCGAAGATCGCGGCGTGGAGCGAGGCGATATTGTCGCGGCCGAGCATGGCGACGTGGATCGCCAAGGAGGAGCGGCTGATGGCGCGGGTGCTGGCGGCGTAGGGCCGCCTGCACCCGATTGCGGCTATGATGCGATGATGCCGAAAGGGTCGACGGTCACCGGCGGATCGATCAATCCAGCGATTCCGAAGCCGCGATATTCTGGCCCGGGGCGCTTGCCTCGGGGCGCGGCAACAGGGCCATCAGCGCCTGCTTTTCGGGACGCCAGGCGAAACGCAGCGGCTCCGCGATATAGGCCGTCACGGGTGTCTGCGCCGGAATGCTCGCGCTGGTGCCGTGGATCAGAAATCCTCCGAGCGCCGAAACAAGGAGCATCGTCCCGACCGACAGGGCGGTCTGGCTTTTGCCTTCGTCATAGACGTTGCCGCTCAGCCGCACGGGGCCGTCGGGCATTTCGATGCTGATCAGACGGACTTCGAGCTTACCCTTCCTGCCCACATGGCCGTTCCGCTGCGCCCGCGATACCTCTCCGATAACCGGGGTGCCGACCGGAACCACGACCGTGCCGCGAAAACTCACGTCTTCGACCACGGCGAGGCGCACGCGGTCGCCGGGCTTGCTGTCTTTCGTGGAAAGCGGCGCCGTCGTTTGCAGCTTCAGCGGCGTCCCCATGGGAAGATAATAGCGCTTCGGCGCCACGAAAGGCGGATCGCCGGCGGCAGGTCCGGGATAGGCCGTCTGAGCGTGCGCGCTCCCGGCCGCCAGCAGCGCCATCGCGCCGCAGATCGCTTCCCAACTTCTCATAACCCGCCCCCCGTTTCGAATCGCTGCGAAGGAAATAGGCTGCGAGGGTTAAGAAATATTCGAAATGCCACGCGAGTTGGCGATGCGAAGCCGGCCGTCAGTCTTTCGCAAGCGATCATATGTTCGCGCGGAGGCGCGAAGAGCGCAGGGAATCAATGCCATTTCTTCTGCGGTTCCTGAGTCGTTGTGGCCTTGTTCGGAAGGCAGGTTACGACCGGTTGCGGACGTTTCTCTCTCTCCCCCCTCATATTAGACGAATGAGGATGTCAGTGTATAATGCTGAAGCATGAGGGCGGCTTCCATCATCTTGGCATTTGTGCTGACAGGCTGCGGTTCCGAAAATAGCGCTACCCCATCAATTGATCGCCGCTGCGCTGTGCTGCCCGGCGATGAGATAGCGATCGCCCCTTCCAAGGCAGGAAAGAGCTATTTTCCGGACTCTTTCGGAAAACCGGCACAGGTCTGCAATTTCAAAGGGTATCCCGAGTGCTTCGCCACGATCAATGAAGTCGAAAACGACTGGTATCCCCGTCATTGGGACGCGGCTGATGAGCCCTCACTCTATGAGCAATCCAGTGTTCCCGCGCCAGCGGGAAAGTCAACGCTGCGTTTTACTTGGCTGCCGACTTTTCATCATCCGGTGATCGTTCGAATAGAGCGGTCCGGACGAGAGGCTCAATTGGTTGCCAAGCAGTTGTCCGGCGAAGGCGGTTATGAGCCCGGGATCGTCGAGCGGAAATTGACGCGCGCGCTTTCGACTACAGAAATTGCAAAACTCGACGCCATTTTGTCCACGACAAACGTCCTCGAACAGCGAGCTACCGATTGCGATGGCGGGCTTGACGGCAGCCGATGGATCGTGGAGGGCGTCGATCGCAACGGCTACCATTTTGTCAATCGCTGGTCACCTCAAGAAGGCCCCGTCCGCGATTTCGGCGATTTCGCACTAAATCTCCCGGGCTGGACTTTCGAGGAACGATACTGACTGCGTTTCAATCGTTTTCGGCCGTCCGCCAACTACCCCCATTTGGCCGGTCCGTGCCAATCTTGACCGCACGACTGGAAACGACCGGTGTTGCCGTCGGCCCGTCATAAGATTCGCGCAGAGGACGCAGAGCACACAGGGAATAGGCGTAAAACTCTCTGCGTCCTGTCGTCACCTTTACCCTCGTCACCCCGGACTTGATCCGGGGTCCATGAATTCAGCGCTGCGGTGGATCCCGGATCAAGTCCGGGATGACGAACAGGGGTGAAAGAACGTCCGCGCCCCACCCGTTTCCGTCTTCGCTGCCGATCCGGACGCGAGGATCGAAACCCGCCGGAATCCTGCCGTCCCACCGGCGTCGCTGGGCGCCCGCTCGCCGCTTGAGCCGTGCCCGCGTCGTTTGCGGGCCTATCCGAGTTCGGCCGCGATCGCCGCCATCGCATTCTGCAGCCGCGTGTCGCCTTCGCCCGTGACCCACGCCCATGCGAGGCGGCGGCGTTCGAGTTCGCCGATCGCGACCTCCATGAATTGCGCGCGCGCGAGTTCGCTGCCGAAGAGGCGCGTGCCGTCCTCCTGCCAGGGCAGGTCCATCGCGGGGACGAGATAGAGGTCGGCGACCTCGTCCCAAAGGTCGATTTCGGGCAGGCGGCGGCCGAGCAGCATGATCGCCCACGCCTGCGTCATCAGGGGATCGGTGTCCGACACGAGCCATTCGGGACGCTGCGCGAGCGCCTCGCGCGTCGCCGCGCGGTGGCCGTCGAAGATCGCGAGCAGGTCGACCTCGTCGAGGTCGGTGCCGTTCGCCTCGGCATAGGTGCGGCCATATTCGGGGACGACGAGCCCGCCGAGCTGGAGCGCGAGGCGCGGCGCGAGCGTCGACTTGCCGGTGCTTTCGGCACCGTGGAGGCAGATGTGCCGCGTCATGGCGGGGGCCCGCCGGCCGCGGCGGCGCGGCG
This sequence comes from Sphingopyxis sp., assembly GCF_016463645.1. Lineage (GTDB taxonomy): Bacteria > Pseudomonadota > Alphaproteobacteria > Sphingomonadales > Sphingomonadaceae > Sphingopyxis. The sequence goes on from NZ_JAEMQX010000058.1 coordinate 19,675, forward strand.
CCACTGGATCAGCCCGTCGATCGAGAGGCCGAGCAGCACGACATAGACCGCGCTGGTCGCGTAGAGCCCGCGCGAGGCGAAGAGCGGGATCGCGATCAGGTCGACGAGGATCCAGAGGAACCAGCTTTCGACGCGGCGCCGCGCGAGCAGCCATTGCGCGGTGATGCTGAGCATCGCGATCGCGCCGTCGACCCACGGCGCGATCGCGTCGGTGTGGCGGTCCATCGCGAAGCTCCACCCCGCCCAGGCGGCGACCGTCGCCAGCGCCCAGCCCTGCCGCGTCCGGTCGGTCATCCAGCCCACCGGCACGCCGCTGTCGTCGCGCGCGCGCATCCACGCCGCCCAGCCATAAAGGTTGAGCGCGAAGAAAAAGCCCTGGAGCAGCATGTCGCTGTACAGCTTCGCCTCGAAGAAGACGAAGGCGTAAAGCGTGACGGCGACGAGCGCGAAGGGATAGTTCCACACGCTGCGCAGCGCGACGAGCGCGACGTTGACGAGCACGAACGCCGCCGCCGCCCATTCGAGATAGCTCATGCGTCGGCCCCGGGGCGGGGACGCGTCCAGAGGCCGTCGCGGCTGATCCGCCGTTGCGGCGGGCGGCGCATCACCGACCAGCCGGCGCGCGCGACCCAGCCGAGCTTGGCGAGGAGCGAGCTCGACGCGCGGTGATCCCACGCATGGTCGCCGCGCGCGCGCACCTCGCGCGCGATATCGCCATAGATGCCCGCCGCGGCGAGCACCGCCCAGCGGCTGCGCGGGCCGAGCTTGCGCGCGCCCCAGCGACCCGACGCCTCATACTCCCCGGCCATTTCGGCGAGCCATTTCGCCATCACCGACAGGCGCGAACGAAAGGCGGGGTGCATGTGCTGGCCGGGCGGAATGTCGAGTTCGACCAGCCATTCGACGGGCAGGTAGCAGCGGTCGACCGCCGCATCCTCGGCGACGTCGCGCGCGATATTGGCGAGCTGGAAAGCGATGCCGAGGTCGGACGCGCGATCGAGCGTCGTCTCGTCGGCGGGGTCGATGCCCATGACGAGCGCCATCGCGACCCCGACCGCGCCCGCGACATGATAGGAATAGCGCAGGAGGTCCTGCTCGCTGCGCGGGCGCCAGTCCCTTGCGTCGAGTTCGAAGCCCGCGACAATGTCGTCGATCACCGCGCGCGGGATCGCGACCCCGGTGAGCAGGAAGCCGAGCGCGTCGAACGCCATGTCGCCCGTGGGCTCGCCGGCGAAGGCCTTGCCGGTCTGCGCGCGGATATAGGCGACCGCGGCGAGGGGATCGTGGCCGGGCTTCATCGCGCCGCCATGATCCTGCCCGTCGGTCAGGTCGTCGGCGGCGCGGCACCATGCATAGAGCAGCCAGACGCGCTCGCGCGTTTCGCGGTCGAAGAGCTGGCTCGCGAGTGCGAAACTTTTCGATCCGCGCGCGATGCTGTCGTGCGCGAAACCGTGGAGGGCATGTGCGTCATAGGCCCCCTCTTCGATCATCAGAGATTTTCGGCCTTCATCGCGAAGATCGTCTGGTGCGGCTCGTAATTCGCCATTTTTTCGAGCAGCTCGTCGAGCCCGGCGTCGACGATCATGATCCCGGCATGCGCGGGACGGATGAAGCCGACGTCGATCATCCGGCGGTTGAAGGCGATGAGATCGTTGTAGAAGCCCGCGGCGTTGAGCAGCCCGACGGGCTTCGTATGATAGCCGAGCTGCGCCCAGCTGATCGCTTCCCACAGCTCGTCCATCGTGCCGACGCCGCCGGGGATGGTAAGGAAGCCGTCGGAGAGGTCGGTGAACATCTTCTTGCGCTCGTGCATGCCCGAGACGACGTGAAGCTCGGTGCAGCCGCGGTGCGCGACCTCGGCGCCGACGAGCGCGTCGGGGATGATACCGATGACTTCGCCGCCGGCTTCGAGCGCGCTGTCGGCGACCGCGCCCATCAGCCCGAGGCGGCCGCCGCCATAGACGACGCCGATGCCGCGTGTCGCGAGTGTGCGCCCGACGTGGCGGGCGGTTTCGATATAGATCGGATCTTCGGGGGTCGCGGACCCGCAATAGACGGCAAGGCGTTTCATCATGTTTCCAACATCAACTGGGCGGTCGCCTTGGCACTGCCGACGACGCCGGGGATTCCCGCGCCCGGATGCGTCCCCGCGCCGACGAAGTAAAGGTTGGAAATCACGTCGTCGCGGTTGTGGGCCCGGAAATATGCGCTTTGCCGCAGCAGCGGCTCGAGGCTGAACGCGCTGCCGAGATGCGCCGCGAGGTCGCGGCCGAAGTCGGCGGGGGTGTAGTGGAAGCGCGTGACGAGCCGGTCGCGGAGGCCGGGCGCGACGCGGCGCTCGACCTCTTCGAGGATCGCGTCGGCGAAGCGCGCGCCGAAGTCGCCGTCCCAGTCGGCTTTCGCCTTGCCGAGATGCGCGACGGGGGCGAGCGCATAGAAGGTCGAGTGGCCCCGCGGTGCCATCGCGGGATCGGTGATGCTCGGATGATGGAGGTAGAGCGAGAAATCCCCCGGCACCCGGCCGCCGTAGATGTCATCGAGCAGCCCCTTGTAACGGGGACCGAAGAGGATGCTGTGGTGCGCGATATCGGGGTAGCTGCCCTTGACGCCGAAATGGACGACGAAGAGCGACGGCGACCAGCGTTTGCGCGCGAGACTTCCCGCGACCTTCGCACCGCGCCCGTGATCCAGCAGATCCCGGTAGCTGTGCATCAGGTCGGCGTTGGTCGCGACCATGTCCGCCTCGCCGTGCCAGCCGCTGGCGGTGGCGACGCCGGTCGCGCGGTCGCCCGCGGTTTCGATCTTCGTCACCGGATCGCCGAGGCGGAGCGTGCCGCCGAGCCGCTCGAAGAGGCTCGCCATGCCGCCGACCAGCGCATTGGTGCCGCCGCGCGCGAACCAGACGCCGCCGTCCTTCTCGATCGTGTGGATGAGCGCATAGATGGCGCTGGTCGTCATCGGGTTGCCGCCGACAAGCAGGGTGTGAAACGACAGGGCCTGCCGCAGCCGTTCGTCCTGCACATGGGAGGCGACGACCCCATAGACGCTGCGCCACGCCCGATATTTCATCAACGCGGGGGCGGCGCGGATCATCGCGGCGAAGTCGAGGAAGGCGACCGCGCCGAGCTTCACATAGCCCTGCTCGTACACACCGCGCGAATATTCGAGGAAGCGGTCGTAGCCGTCGGCGTCGGCGGGGTGGAGCTTTTCGATTTCATCGCGGAGTGCGGCCTCGTCGTTCGAATAATCGAAGTTTGTGCCGTCGGGCCAGTTCAGCCGGTAAAAGGGCATCACCGGCATCAGGTCGACGTCGGCCGCCATATCCTGCCCGCTCAGTGCCCAGAGCTCCTGAAGGCAAGGCGGATCGGTGATCACGGTCGGTCCGGCGTCGAAGGTGAAGCCGTC
>NZ_JAEMQX010000059.1 GCF_016463645.1 Sphingopyxis sp.
TGATCTTGCCGCGGTTCGCGTAAAGCAGCGCCGCGATCACCGCGGCCGAGCCGATTCCGAGCCCCGCCGCCGCCGCGGTCTTCCAGCCGCGCCTGGCCTTGGCGGCATCCTTGTCGGCAGCCTCGGTCGCTTCGGCTGCCTCGCGCTGCTGCTGGCGCTCGCGCGCCGCGCGCAGCACTTCATTCTCTTCCTGTTCGTCGTCTTGCGGCGGGGGAGGCACTTGCTCGGTCATCGTCTCTTCTATCCTTGTCGTCAGGCGAGTGCCTGATCAACAGGCACATAATCGGTTCCGATCGCTTCGGCTACGGCCTCGAACGTCACCTTACCATTCCAAACGTTCAAACCCTGCGCAAGATGCACGTCGCGCTTCAAAGCCTCTTTCCAGCCGAGATCGGCGATGCGCAGCGCGTGCGGCAGCGTGACATTGTTGAGCGCATAGGTGCTGGTGCGCGCGACCGCGCCGGGCATGTTCGCGACCGCATAATGAACGATGCCGTCGACGACATAGGTCGGGTCGGCGTGCGTGGTCGCGTGGCTCGTCTCGAAGCAACCGCCCTGGTCGATCGCGACGTCGACGAGCACCGAGCCCGGACGCATCGTGCCGAGCATGTCGCGCGTGACGAGCTTCGGCGCCTCGGCACCGGGGATCAGCACCGCGCCGATGACGAGGTCGGCCTCGGCGACGCATTCGGCGAGGTTCGCGCGGTTCGAGAAGCGCGTCTTGGCGCGCGCCTCGAAGAAGGTGCCGACGCGTTCGAGCACTTCGGGATCGCGGTCGAGGATGGTGACGTCGGCGCCGAGACCGGCCGCCATCTGCGCCGCGTTGAAGCCGACGACGCCGCCGCCGATCACGCAGACCTTGCCCGGTGCGACGCCGGGGACGCCGCCGAGCAGCACGCCGCGGCCGCCATGCGCCTTTTCGAGCGCGGTCGCGCCGGCCTGGATCGACATGCGGCCGGCGACCTGGCTCATCGGTTTCAAGAGCGGCAGACCGCCGTGCGGGCTGGTGACGGTTTCATAGGCGATGCACACCGCGCCCGATTTCATCAGGTCGCGCGTCTGGTCGGGATCGGGCGCGAGGTGGAGATAGGTGTAGAGGATCTGCCCGGGGCGCAGCATCGCGCGCTCGACGGGCTGGGGTTCCTTGACCTTCACGACCATTTCGCAGGTGGCGAAAATCTCTTCGGCACTCTGGACGATCTCGGCGCCCGCCTGTTCGTAGAAGCGGTCGTGGGCGCCGATTCCCTCGCCCGCGCCGGTCTCCACCAGCACGCGGTGGCCGTGGACGACGAGCTCGCGCGCGCTCTCGGGGGTCAGGCCGACGCGATATTCGTGATTCTTGATTTCCCTGGGGGTGCCGATGATCATGGTCGCTCTCCGGAATTGCTTGTCATCGGCGATCGACAGGACCGCCGAAAATCTGTCGGCGCTTTTAACAGAAAAGCTTCGCGAGGTGCTTGCATATGCGTCGCGGATTCGCGAATGTGACGCATGTTTTTTGCGTGAAATCGACCAAAGGCGCATCATTATGGACCGGATCGATGCGAAGCTGCTCGACTTGCTGCAACGCACCGGGCCCCGGCCCGCGGCCGAACTCGGCGACATCGTCGGGCTTTCGGCATCGGCGTGCCATCGCCGCATCCGCGCACTGGAGGCGGCGGGGATCATCGCCGGCTATACGGCGAGGCTCGCCCCCGAACGCATCGGGCTGGGGCTCGACGTGTTCGTCGACATCAGCCTGACCTCGCAGAGCGAGGAGGCGCTGACCGCGTTCGAGAGCGCAGTGAAGAGCTTCGACGAGATTCTCGAGTGCCAGCTTCTGTCGGGCGCCTCGGATTACCGGCTGCGCGTCGCGGCGCGCAGCGTCGCCGATTTCGACCGGCTGCATCGCCACTGCCTGTCGCGCCTGCCGGGCGTCGCGGCGATGCACAGCGCGTTCGCGCTGCGCACGATCAAGGCGTTCGAGGGCTATCCGCTGCCGACCCCATCCGCAGGCGCCGAGGGGAAGGCTCCGGCCGCGGGTTAACACCGCCTTTACCACTTTCGTCGCATATCCCGTTCACCAGTTTCGCAGGATCAATGCGGGCGACAGCCCCGCGTCTTTGGGATCGATCAGGGAAGCCAAGATCATGGTGAAGGAAAATCCGATTCATAAGCAGCAGATCGATCCGATTTTGATGGCGGAGCGCTTCCCCTATTATGATCTCGACGGGCGCCTTGCCGCCAATGCCGCCGAGATTCACGCGATCATCGCCGGCCGCGAGGAAGCGATCGCCGCCGCCTATTGGACCGCGTTCAACGCGCTGCCGAGCGTCGACCGCCAGGTCGAAGGCGAGCTGCTCGAATCCTATATCCGCGGTAGCGCGCGGCACACCTTCACCAAATATGCCGACGCCGCGGGTCAGGAGGTCGCGACGATCGCGTGCCAGAACGCCCATATGGCGCGGCGCGTGAAGCTGCCGCTCGCCTCGGTGATGTCATGCATCGCCGAAAGCCAGCGGCTGACGATCGAATATGTCGTCGAAGCCTGCCTTGGCGATGCCGAGCGGCTGGCGCGGCTGACGAGCGCGGTGAACCGCCTCGCGCTGCTCGAACTGGACATCATGCAGCGCTATGCGAACAAGCTCGACCGCGCGGTCTTTTCGAGCGAGCGACAGGCCCTCGCGGGCGATTTCGACCGCTCGATCGCCTCGCTGGTGCAAGACACCGACGGCGTGCGCGACCAGCTCGCCAGGCAGGCCGCCTCGGCCGATCAGGCGGCGAAGGGCATGATCGCCAAGACGAGCGAAGTCGCCGCCGCATCCGAACAATCGGCGATGGCGATGCGCGAGGCAGCCTCGACCGCCGCAGGCCTGATCCGAGCGATCGAGGATGCGCGGAGCGAAGTCGAAGCCTCGGCCAGCGTCGCGACGCGCGCGTCGGAACAGGCGGGCGAAGCCGTCGCCATGTCCGAGACGCTGTCGCACCATGCCGAATCGATCGAATCGATCCTCGGCCTGATCCGCGAAATCGCGGGGCAGACCAATCTCCTCGCGCTCAACGCGACGATCGAGGCGGCGCGCGCTGGCGAATCGGGGCGCGGCTTTGCCGTCGTCGCGCAGGAGGTGAAGAGCCTCGCCAACGAAACCGCGCGCGCGACCGACGATATCGCGGGCAAGATCACCGCGATCCAGCAGGCGACGCGCGGATCGGTCAACGCCAACCAGTCGATCCAGCAGACGATCGTCGAAGTGCAGAATTCGGCGCAGCGCATCCGCGACGCGATGGACGCGCAGGCGCAGACGGTCACCTCGATCACCGCCGCGGTCGACGAGACCGCGCTCGCCGCCGATTCGATGTCGTCGACGATCGCGAGCATCCGCAACGATTCGGGCATGGTCGCGAGCGAGATCAGCGTGCTGAGCCAGGAATTCGCGAAGATGGGCGGACGCCTGCAGCAGCTTGAACAGGCCGCAAGCGAATTCAGCCGCCGCGTCGCGTAAAACAGCCGCTTCCCCCGCTTGGCAAGCCCTGCCCCGCTGCCTAAGGCGGGAGCATGAGCACGCATATCCTGATCACCGGTGCGAGCCGCGGCATCGGCGCCGCGATCGCCGAAGCGCTGACCACAGACGCGACCAAGGTCGTGGCTCTGTCGAGCGCGGACGGGGACCTTGCCGACCCCGCCACCCCCGACCGGCTGTGGCGGACGAGCCTCGACCGGCTGGGCGGCCGCATCGACGTGCTCGTCAACAATGCCGGGGTGTTCGAAGCCAATCCGATCGATAGCGGTGACGCCGACTGGCTCGAAGGCTGGAACCGCACGATGCAGGTCAATCTGACCGCCAGTGCGCTGCTCTGCCGCCGGGCAGTGCTGCATTGGCAGGAGCGCGCGTCGGGCGGCCGCATCGTCAATATCGCGAGCCGCGCTGCATACCGCGGCGACAGCCCCGCGCACTGGCATTATGCGGCGTCGAAATCGGGCATGGTCGCGATGACCAAGACGATCGCGCGCGCCTATGCGAAGGACGGCATTCTTGCCTTTGCGATCTGCCCCGGTTTCACGATGACGGGCATGGCCGAGGACTATCTGGCGAGCCGCGGCGGCAAGAAATTGCTCGCCGACATTCCCTTGGGCCGCGTCGCCATGCCCGACGAGGTCGGCGAAATGGCGCGCTGGTGCGCGCTCGATGCGCCGGCTTCGATGACCGGCGCCGTGCTGGACGTCAATGGCGCGAGCTACGTCCGCTAAGATGAGCTGGATCGTCTCGCTCCCCTGCACCCGCGACGAGGCCGAGGCGCTGGCGGGCGAGATTCCCGAGCTCGACGCGATGCCCGAGGCCCCCGTCGTGGTGACGCGCGAGATCGACGAGGATGCCGGGCTGTGGCAGCTCGACGCCTATGTGGACGACAAGCCCGGCGCGGCACTGCTGAAACTGCTCCAGTCATTCGTGCCGAGCGCGAAGGGCAGGAAACCCCTCGTCGAAGAATTGCCCGAAGAGGATTGGGTGACGCTGAGCCAGCAAGGGCTCGAGCCCGTGCAGGCGGGGCGTTTCTTCGTCCATACGAGCAGCCATGCCGGCCGCGTGCCGCCCGGCACGACATCCTTCCTGATCGACGCGAGCCAGGCGTTCGGCACCGGCGGCCATGATACGACGGCGGGTTGCCTCGCGATGCTCGACCGGCTGGCGCGGCAGGGCGCGAGCCCGCGCAACGTCGCCGACATCGGCACCGGCACCGGTCTGCTCGCCTTTGCCGCGATGGCGCTGTGGCGCCGCGCGAAGACGATCGCGTCGGACATCGACCCCGCGAGCATTTTCGTGACGCGCGACAATGCGGCGATCAACGATGTGCCATTGGGCCGCGGCGGCGGACGGCTCGCGCTCGCGGTCGCGCCGGGCACCGACCATCCGGCGATCCGCCACCGCGCCCCCTATGACCTCGTCATCGCGAACATCCTCGCGGGACCGCTGATCACGCTCGCCCCCGATATCGCCGCTGCCACTGCGCCCGGCGGCCATGCCATCCTCGCGGGGCTGATCGCACGCCAGATGGACCCCGTGCTCGCCGCCTATCGCGCGCAGGGCTTCCGCCTCGCCGCACGCGGCGGCAGCGCCGAATGGCCGTGCCTGCTGCTGATCAAGCGCCGCCGCTATGGCTGGCGCCGCAAGGAGCGGGCCTTCCACCGCGCCAGCCCGTCCGACGCCAGTTTTGGCAGCTGGTAGCAAAGGCTGGGAAAATAAACGAAAGTCCCTAAGCTGACGCCGGTCATATCGGGAGTGGGTTCATGTCGATCCTTGCCGCCATCGCCCTGCTGGGTACTGCCATGCCTCCGCTCGCCGGCCAGGACGAAAGCCCCGACCCGATCATCGTGACCGGAACACCGGTAACCAAAGAGGAAGCGCGCAAACGCGCGCTGGAGTTCGTCCGCCGGACCGGAGTCGCCGAACTGCGCCCGATCGCGCGCTGGATGGCGCCGGTCTGCCCGCACGTCATCGGAGTCGACGATGAGGTAGCGGCCATTGTCCGGCAGCGCGTCCACGAGGTGGCTGACGTCGCGGGTGCACGTGTCGCGCCAGAGGGTTGCAGCACGAATATCGCAATCGTCTTCGTGTCGGATGGTCGCGGCCTGACGCGCGCCATGCTGCGAAAATCGCCCAAGCGGCTGGCCGAGCTGTCGCCAGCGGCCCGCGAGCGCGTCACACAGGGCGACGATGCAATCCGCTGGTGGTACAGCACACAGCTGCAAAGCCGCGACGCGGTTTCGGCCTCGACCGCTCCGCTGCCGTGGGTCGGCGGGCACAGCGAAGGCGGCGGTCCGGTGATCCAGGGCGCGGGCCCGACGCTGTCGCATCGCGGATCGAGCATCGTGGGGACGCAGGCCGTTCGCGCCTTGACGACCGCGACGATCGTGATCGATGTCGAAAAGGCCCACGGAACGCCGCTCGATGCGGTTGCCTCCTTCACGGCGATGGTCGCGATGGCCGAAATGGACGGCGACCCGCCGCCGCCCCGAAACTCGATCCTCGCGCTGTTCGCCGGCGAGGACGACCGGCGCGCACTGTCGAGCGAGGATCAGACGCTGCTGCGCGCCATCTACAGCCTCCCGCCCGACCGTGAAGCCCACCAGCATCGCCGGCAGCTGGTTACCGCAATCGCGAAGCCTGCCGGCGACTGATACCGTGATGCTGGCCGCCATCGCCCTGCTCGCCGCCGCACCCGTTGCGGGTGACGACGCCGACGCGATCATCGTAACCGGAACCCCCGTCACGCGCGAGGAAGCGAAGAAACGCGCAGCGGAATATGTCCGGCGCGCGGGGATCGCACAGCTCAAGCCGCTCGCGCGGTGGGTCGATCCGGTCTGCCCGCGCACGGTCGGGGTCGAGGATGACGTCGCGGCGATCATCAACGCGCGGGTCCGGGCGGTCGCTTCAGCCGCCGGGGCTCCGGTCGCGCCCGCGGACTGCAGCGCCAATATCGTCGTCGCCTTCAGCCTCGACGGCCGCGCCCTCGCGCGCGCGGTGCGCCGCAAGGCGCCCGACCAGTTCGCCGAACTGGCACCGGTCGCGCGCGACCGCGTGCTCGACGGGAAAGGCGCGATCCGCTGGTGGTATACAACGCGCGACGAGAGCCGCGACGGGATGCCGATCAGCGATTTTTACGTGAAGCTCTATAACAGCAGCGTCGTCAGCACGCAGGTCGTACGCGCGCTGCAGACGGCGACCGTCGTCATCGACGTCGAACAGGCCGAGGGTATGCCGCTCGATGCCGTCGCCTCCTATGCCGCGATGGTCGCGCTCGCCGAGTTCCGCAGCAATCCGCCGCCGCCGCAGGAGTCGATCCTCGCGCTGTTCGACGGCGAGGCGGGGCGCCGCGAGCTGTCGGGTCACGATGCGGCGCTGCTGCGCGGGATCTATACCGTACCGCCCGACCGCGAAGCCTGGCAGCAGCGGCGCCAGCTGGTCACCACGGTGCGCAAAAGCGGCGAGTGACGGTCAGCCGCTCTTCGCGAGCGCATAGTCCTGCGTGCCGCGCGTGATCACCTCGTCGCCCGGCAATATGTCGGCAATCGGGATCGGCGGCAGCGCGGCGTTCCGGGCATAGAGCGGCGCGAAGTCGGTGTTCACCGTCGTGCCCAGCAACTGATCGAGGCTGTCGATCACGAAATAATTCTGCTGGAAATCGTCGATGCGATAATCGGTGCGCATCACGCGCGCGAGGTCGAAGCCGATGCGGTTCGGGCTGTCCGAATCGAGCGCGAAGACGCTTTCGGCAAAAGAGGAGACGATGCCCGCGCCATAGATGCGGAGCCCCCCCGCCTCGCGGATCAGGCCGAATTCGACCGTGTACCAGTAAAGCCGCGCAAGCTGTTTCAGCGCGTCGAACTTCAGGCTGCGCAACCCGCCCTCGCCATAGGCGACCATATAATCGGCGAACACAGGGTCGGCGAGCATCGGGACATGGCCGAAGACGTCGTGGAAGACGTCGGGTTCCTGCAGATAGTCGAGCTGTTCGGGCGTGCGGATGAAATTGCCCGCGGGAAAACGCCGGTTCGCCAGATGGTCGAAAAACACATCGTCGGGAACGAGTCCGGGCACCGCGATCACCTGCCACCCGGTTGCCGCCATCAGCCGCGCGTTGAGTTCGCGATAATCGGGGATGCCCGGCTTTTCGAGGCGCAGCACGTCGATCCCGCGCAGGAAGGCGTCGGCGGCGCGGCCGGGCAGCATCTCCGACTGACGCGCGAAAAGGCGATCCCACATCGCATGCTCGTCGGCGGTGAAGGCGTCCCAATTCTGCGAAATCGTCCAGTCGGCCGCGGCGCCGGGCGGCGGCGCGTCATGGACGTGGGTAAACTGGCTTTCCATGGGCACGCTTCTATCATCAAAATGGTTTCAAGTGAAACTTTATTCGCCGATCGCCACCACTTGCGTCGCGAGGCGGTCGACTTCGGCGCGATCGTGGCTGACATAGAGGATCGGCAGTTCGAGTTCGTCGCGGATCCGTTCGATCACCGCCATGATATCGCCGCGGCGCGCCGCGTCGAGCGACGAGAGCGGCTCGTCCATCAGCAGGATTTCGGGGCCCGCGAGCAGCGCGCGGCCGATCGCGACGCGCTGCGCCTCGCCGCCCGACAGGCTGTGCGGCCAACGATCGAGAAGATGGCCGATACCGAGGAACTGCGTCGCCTCTTCGAGGCTCATCCAGCGGTTCGCCGGCGGCGCAAGATCGTGACCATAGGTCAGGTTCGCGCGCACGCGGCGATGCGGAAACAGCCGGCCGTCCTGAAAGACATAGCCGACGCGGCGCGCCTCGGGCGGCAGGTCGGTCGCGCCGTCGAACAGGGTGCGCTCGCCGATGCGGATATGGCCGCGGTCCGGACGCAGCAATCCTGCTACCATATTGAGGATGCTCGTCTTGCCGGCGCCCGACGGGCCGAACAGCGCGGTCAGCCCGGACCCCGCGGCGAAGCGCGCGGCGATTGTCCGGTCGCCGAGGCGGCGCGCGACGTCGATATCAATCGCCACGGCGCTGTCCTTCGCTATGGGTCCGGCGGACAAGCCATTCGGAGAGGATCAGCGCGCCGAGGGACAGCGCGACCGAGAGCAGCGCGAGGCGCGTCACCATCGCCTCGCCGCCCGGCACCTGCAGCGCCGAATAGATGGCGAGCGGCAGCGTCCGCGTCTCGCCCGGGATGTTCGACACGAAGGTGATCGTCGCGCCGAACTCGCCGATCGAGCGCGCGAAGCCGAGCACCAGCGCGGCGAGAATGCCCGGGAGCGCGAGCGGCAGGCTGATCGTGCGGAAGGCGTGCCAGCGCCCGGCGCCGAGCGTGCGCGCAGCGCCCTCGAGCCGCCGGTCGATCCCCTCGATCGACAGCCGCATCGCGCGCACCATCAAGGGTAGCGCCATGATCGCGGCCGCGAGCGCGGCGCCGGTCCAGCGAAACATCAGGGTCATGCCGAACCAGCTTTCGAGCCAGCGTCCGACCGGGCCAAGCGGCCCGAAGGCGATGAGGAGCAACCAGCCGGTTACGACCGGCGGCAGCACGAGCGGCAGATGAACGAGCCCATCGAGGACGACGCGGCCCGGGAAACGGTAGCGCGCAAGAATCCACGCAAGCGCAAAGGCGACGGGAAGCGTGATCAGCACCGCGACCCCGCCGATCTTCAGCGACAGCGCGACGATCCCCCACTCTTCAGCGGAGAGCATCAAGGGTTCGAGAAGCCGTGGCGGGCGAAGATCGCGCGGCCCTGTCTGGACAAAAGGAAAGCGCGGAAGCCCACAGCATCCTTGTGCCGCGATGCTTTCAGCACCGCGACGGGATAGCGAATCGGCGGATGGCTCGATGCGGGGAAAGTGCCGACGATACGCACGGCTTTCGAAGCGCGCGCGTCGGTCGCATAGACGATGCCGAGCGGGGCGGCGCCGCGTTCGACGAGCGCCATCGCGGCGCGGACATTTTCGGCGGGCGCGACCTTGGCGGCGACGCTGCTCCAGACGCCGAGCGAGGTGAGTGCAGCCTTCGCATATTTGCCCGCGGGCACCGCATCGGGATCGGCGAGCGCGAGACGGCCCGTGCCGAGCGCCTTTGCCAGCGCGAAACCGCGTGCGGGGGTCAGGCGGACCTTGCTCGATGCGGGTGCGATGAGGACGAGCCGGTTGCCGAGCAGCGTGGTGCGGGTACCGGCGCGCAGCAGCCCGGCTTTCGCCACCGCATCCATCCATTCCTCGTCGGCCGAGAGGAAGAGGTCGGCGGGCGCGCCGGCGATCGCCTGCCGCGCGAGCGCCGACGAGGCGGCGAAGGAGATCACCGGTTTGGCATGCCCCCTTGCCGCCCAGGCGTTCGCCGCTTCGGTCAGCGATTCCTGCAGGCTCGCCGCCGCGAGCACCACCGGGCCGCGCTCCTGCGCTGTCGCGGCGGGCGCAAGAAGCAATGCGGCGAGCGCCATAAGGGCATGGAGGATGCGGATCATGGCACGACTATAGGCGCAGCGGGTCCCCCGCCGCAACGCCGAGCCAGCGCGCGAAGCGCGGCAGGCGCGGAAGAAGAAGGCGCTCGACCAGCCAGAGCAGGATCAGCGACGCGGCGAGCAGCGGAAGGAGCGCAGCAAGGACAAGGATCAGGGCAGCGACCCCGCGAAGTCTGGCCGGATCGCGTGGGCGCAGCGGCGCGCCGAGCGCGTCTCCGGGCCTGCGGCGGCGCCACATCAGGAAGCCCGAGATTGCGAGGGTGAAGAGGGCGAGCGCGGTCGCGACGCCGATCAGCTGGTTGGCGAGGCCGAAGAGCTGCCCCTCGTGCCAGGCGATGCCGTAGCCGACGACACGGTCGATCGCATGTTTCCCGGCAAAGCCGCTGCGCGCGACTTCGAGGCTCGTTTCGGGGTCGTAGCTGACCTTGCGCACCAGCGGCCGGTTCCGGGTCAGTGTCGTCAGCGTCCAGACATTGCCGTTGGGCGGGCCGAAGGCGTTGGGTGCGCCGGGCGGCTGGATGATCGCGGGCGCGGGCATATGCTCGGCCCGCGCGCGGAGCACGATATATTCAAGCTTGGCGCGGGGTGCGGGGCCGGTGGGTGCCGCCGCCATCGCGCGGTGGTCGTGCGCGGCGTGCGGATCGGCGCCGCCCTTCCAGTCCTGCACCCCCGACACCCAGCCCATTTCGGCGCGGATCGTGCGAAAGCCGTCCGCCCAGACCTCGGTCCATGGCAGCGCGGTGAAGAGCAGGACGAGCGCGAGGCCCGAGACCCAGAAGCCGGTGACCGCATGAAGATCGCGAAGCGCCGTTCGCCCGCCGGGCGACAGCCGTGGCCAGAGCACGCCCGCCGCCCCCCGCCCGCGCGGCCACCAGAGCCAGAGACCGGTGAGGATCATCACGATGGCCCAGCTTGCCGCGAGTTCGACGAGCAGGCGGCCGGTGCGGCCGATCAGCAGCGTCCCGTGGATGCGCGAGAGCCAAGCCGAGATGCGCTGGTCGGGGTCGGCGGTGCCGATCACGCGGCCCTGCGGCGACACCGCGACATCGCGCATCATGCCGTTCGAGAGGCCGATATGAACGATCGCGGCGTCGCCGGGCGCTTCGGGGATGCGATAGTAGTGAAAGCTGGCGCCGGGATTGGCCGTAAGCGCGGCGGCGACCTGCGCGTCGGCACTGACCGCGCCCGCCGTGGGCAAGCCGCGCCATCCGCGCTCCTCCCACCGATCGAGCTGCGGCTTGAACAGATAGGCGGCGCCCGTCGCCGACAGGATGAGGATGAAGGGGATGACGAACAGCCCGGCATAGAAATGCCAGCGCCAGATCGTGCGATAGAGCGGAACCCGGTTGATGTCGGTCATCCCCTGCCCCCCTAGAACCGCGCGCGGATGCCGGCGGAGACCGCACGGCGCTCGACAGGGTAATAGATCGCCGACGTGTCGGTCACGGCAATCGCCGTGCTGATGTCGCCGATTGCCTTTCTGCCGGTGACATTGCGGACGTCGACGAAGGCGTCGACCCCGTCCGCGATCGTCGCGCCTCCGGTGACGCCGATCAGCGCGTAACCGGGGGTTCGGACCTGGTTACGATAATCGGCGAACGGGCCATCGGGGATCCATTCGAGGTTCGGCGCGATGTGCAGCGAGTCGGTGCCGAGGCGAAGCTCGGCGCGGTAAGCGTGCTTCGGAACCACCGGCAGGCGATTGTCGCCGAATTGCGCGTCACCCCGGAAGCGGAAGTCGCTGTAGCTGTATACCTGCCGCAGCCGCAGCCACGGCGCGGGGTCGAGGTCGAGACCCGCCTCGACGCCCTGATGGAGCGTGCGGCCGGCGTTGAAGGTGGCCGCGGGAATGCTGGCGTTCGTCGTGAACTGGAGCAGTTCGCCCTTGAGCGTCGAGCGGTAGAAGGCGACGTCCCAGCTTGCGATGCCGAGCTTTCCGCGCGTGCCGATCTCGGCGGTCCATGCCCGCTGCGGCTGGATATCCGACACGACCGTGCTCGTCGGCGGGGCGCCGATCGTCTGGAATACCTCGCCGAAGCCCGGGAATTCCGCCGAGCGGCTGTAATTGGCGAAGAACCGGATATCGGCGGCGGGTTCGAACAGCAGCCCGAATTTGGGCGAGAAGGCGTCGAAATCGATTCGGCCGTCGGTCGCGGGAGTGCTCGAGAAATTGACGGTCCGCTTGCGCCGGCCATCGGCATAGACGCCACCCGCAATCAGGGTGAGCGCCTCGACCGGCCGCATGCGCACTTCGCCGTAGAGCGTCGCGGTCTGCGCCTTCTGGTCGGCGTCGAACGTCAGCGCGCCGCGCCGCCCGCCCGTGTTGACGAACTGGCGCGCGTCGGTGCTCCCGCTGCGGATTTCACCGCCCAGGGTGACCTCGACGGGGCCGGTCGCATAATCGGCGCGGAAGAAGCCGCCGATATCGACCGACTTCTGGTCGATGAGCTGGAAGATCGGATGACGGAGCGACTTCGCGTTGACGAAGCCGCCGACATCGAGCGTCAACGCGCCCCAGTCGAAGGTCGTCCGGTTCTGGATACGCAGCGAGTCGATGTCGCGCGCCTGATCCCCGGCGACGGCGCCGGAATTGGCTTTGCGCGGGGTCGAAAGCGCCTCGGCCATCGTCAGCGCGCCGGGGAGTTGCTGATTGATATTGTTGATGCTGGCGTAGAAGCGCGTGCTCGCGGCGTCGCCTAGCTTCAGTCCGACATTGCCCTGAAAGCGCAGGCTGCGGCGCTTCGCATGGTCGCGGTCGCCATCCGAGGTATCGGCGCTGATCGCGGCCCATGCGTCGACGCGGTCGCTCGCGACACCGGCCGAAATCAGGCCACGATAGCTGTCGAAGCCGCCGACATCGCCGCGCAGGTAAATTCCCTGCGCGGTGTGCCCCGTCGGGGTCACGCCGTTGATCGCACCGCCGAGCGTGCCCGAACCGAAGCGCAGCGCATTGGCGCCCCGATATACTTCCAGATGATCGAAGAAGATCGGTTCGAGCTCCTGGAAATCGCCATTGTCGTCGGCGAGGTTGATCGGAACTCCGTCCTGAAGCAACGTCAGCCCGCGCATATGGAAGCCGCGCGAGAGGCCCGAGCCGCGGATCGAGAGGCGCACTTCCTGCCCGTAACGCGGCTGGAGATAGACGCCGGGCGAGAAGGCGAGAGTGTCGCGCAAACTGACCACCGATTTGTCGGCATAGTCTTCATGGGAAACGATGTCGGTGCCGCCGGGTGTTTGCGCTGCGCGCCCTTCGGCCACATCGGTGGCGGTCGGTGCGGTTACGATGATGGTGCTATCGGCCTCTTCGGCACGGACGGGAGCGGCGACGAGACAGGTCGCAAGCGCCAGCAACGGCGCTACCCCATGGATACGGGTCTTCATATTCATTCCTTCGCTGAATGCAGTCACGGGCCGCGTCGCGCGAAAGCGCGGGCAGCCGGTCGGTCTGGATCAGGCGAAGGCGGGTGGTCCGGTACTCGGCGGGAGCGGTGAGGCGATGCCCGGCGCGAAGCCGAGCGCGCGCACCGCGACCGGGACGGGATCGACGGCCATCGGTCCGGCGGCAAGTACGGGCAGGTCGGGGACGATCGGCGCATTGGCGAGCGCGCCCCACGGGCAATGCTGCTGCGCTTCGCCGGCCTCATGGTCGCCGGCCCTTTCGAGCGGAATCGTCATCGTGCCCCCGGGATTGGCGGGGTCCGAACAGATGCGCACGGTGATCGAGCCGCCGGCATCGCTCTCGATCATCCAGCCCGGCGCGACGAGCACCCGCGCGGCGAGCGCGAGGAGCAGCGGCAACAGCAGCAGGATGCCGGGACGGCGGAAGGCGGCGAGCAGGCTCACGCTGCGCGCCTTATGGCGCGCCCGTGCGGGTGGCAAGCGGACAGATTGCCCTACCCGCCGTTCTATTCGGCGGGCGTCTCGTCGGTCTTCTTACCGGTGCGCGTCCAAGGATAGAGAAACTGGCCCCAATAGTTTTTGGGCACGTCCTCGGGGATGCCGTAATTTTCGGGCCAGCGGTCCTTGGGAAGATGGAACGTGCCGAACAGCTTGTCGATCCATGGAAAATGGATCGCGAAATTGACGTCGAACGCCTCGCGCTCGAGCCCGTGATGCCAGTGGTGAAAGCGTGGGGTCGCGATCCAGTGGCCGAGGCGGTTGAAATTGCCGCCGACATTGGCGTGGAGCAGCGACGACCAGACATAGACGAAGCCGATATAGGCCTGCATCACCGACGGCGCGAAGCCCAAGGTAAAGAGCGGCAGCGAGGTGATCGAGCGGAGCAGGATGATCTCGACGAAATGCATCCGCGACCCCGCGAGCCAGTCCATCGATTTCGCGCTGTGGTGCACCGCGTGGAAACCCCAGAGGAAGGGGTAACGGTGGAAGGTGCGGTGGAAGAAATATTGCGCCATGTCAGACGCGACGAGCACGATGACGAACTGGACGATCCACGGCAGCGAGGCGACCCCGGCGCGGAACGCCTCCCAGTTCGACGTATTCTCGTTGATGATCGTCGAGGGCGCGAGCGCGAGGAAACCCAGCACCTGCACGAACATCGTGCTGACGAGATAATAGAAAAGATCCTCGCGCCATTCGGTACGAAACAGGCGCTGCGTTCGGCGGTGCGGGAAGGCGCGTTCGAGCGGCGCGAACATGAAGCCGGTGACGAGCAGGTTCACGACGAAGAAGTCGAGCCCGAAGAAAATGCCCCAGTCGCGTGTTTCCTGCGGCTGGACATTGGCGCCGCCGACGAGAATCGCGGCGAGGCCGATCATCAGTGCAGTGAGGCCGAGCACTTTGCGCGGGCGCAGCAGCAGGCTGAGCAGCGAAAGGCCGTAGCTGATCAGGAGCGTCGCGTGGACGACGCCGCGGAAACCGGCCCAGTTCTTGACGATTTCGAGCTCGGGGGTCGCGAACCAGTCGGGGAAGCGCAGCGCGATGACCATGAAGAAGCCCGCGATCGCGAACAGCAGGCCGAAGAAGCCCGACAGCCAGCCGCTGCCGAAGCGCCGCACCTCGGTATGCGATTCGAGGTCGCGCATCAGATTCTGGAGATAGTCACGTTTCGCCATGTGGTCCCCTCACAGCATTTCGGCCGCGCCGTCTGTGATGGCGCGCACGGCCGACAAGGTCATCCCGCCGCCTCGACGATCTTCGCCCATTCACTCTCGTCGATCACGCGGATGCCGAGCGTCGACGCCTGCTTGAGCTTCGAGCCCGCCCCCGGCCCCGCGACGACGAGGTCGGTCTTGGCGCTGACGCTGCCCGCGGCCTTGGCGCCAAGCGCCTCGGCCTGCGCCTTGGCTTCGTCGCGGCTCATCGTCTCGAGCTTGCCGGTGAACACCACGGTCATCCCCGACACTTCGCTCGCGCGCGTCTCGACGACATAGAGCGGCGGCGCGACTTCGGAGAGGAGATCGTCCCACAGGTCGCGGTTGTGCGGTTCGTGGAAGAAATCGGCGAGCGCCTCGCCGACCGCGATGCCGATGCCGTCGGCGCGGACTTCGAGGATCGCCTTGAACGCCTCGACGCGGCGCGCCGTATATTTGCCGTCCGATTCGCCTTCGGCACGCGCGTTGGTTTCGAGCCAGGCGTGGATTTCGGCCGCCTTCTCCGGGAGGCGCCTTATATCGCCGAGCCCCTTGAGCAGGTCGCGGGCGGTCACCGCACCGACATGGCGGATGCCGAGACCGAAGAGCAACCGCGCGGCGTCGGGCTGCCGCTTCGCCTCGATCGCGGCGAACAGATTGTCGACCGACTTTTCCTTCCATCCTTCGCGCCCGAGCAGATCGGCACGGTGGCTTTTGAGACGAAAGATGTCGGCGGGCCCCTTGTCGAGCCAGCCGAGGTCGAGAAACTCGGCAATGCTCTTTTCGCCCAGCCCCTCGATATCGAGCGCGCCGCGGCTGACGAAATGGCGGAGGCGCTCGAATTTCTGCGCGTTGCAGATGAGACCGCCGGTGCAGCGAACATCGACCTCGCCCTCTTCGGCCACCGCCTCGCTGTCGCAGACCGGGCAATGGTCGGGAAAGACGAAGGCCGCGCGATCCTCGTCGCGGGTGAGATTCTCGACGACCTGCGGGATAACGTCGCCCGCGCGCTGGATGACGACGCGGTCGCCGGGGCGCACGCCGAGACGGCCGATCTCGTCGCGGTTGTGGAGTGTGACGTTCGAGACGACGACGCCGCCGACGGTGACCGGGGTCAGGCGCCCGACGGGGGTCAGCTTGCCGGTGCGGCCGACCTGGATGTCGATGGCTTCAAGGGTGGTCTGCGCGCGCTCGGCCGGGAATTTATGCGCGATGGCCCAGCGCGGCGCCTTGGCGACGAAACCCAGCCGCTGCTGCCAGTCGAGCCGGTCGACCTTGTAGACGACGCCGTCGATGTCATAGTCCATCTCGGCACGGCGGCGCTCGATCTCGGCATAATGGGCGAGCAGGTCGGCGACGCCGTCGCAGCGTTCCAGCAGCGGCGATACCGGGACGCCCCAGCTTTCGATCAGCTTCATCACCCCATATTGGGTATCGGCCGGAAGCGCGCTGACCTCGCCCCAGCCGTGCGCGAGGAAACGCAGCGGGCGCGACGCGGTGACGCTCGCATCCTTCTGGCGCAGCGAACCCGCGGCGGCGTTGCGCGGGTTGGCGAACTGGCGGACGGTGGCGGGATCGAAATCCTGTTCGCGCTGCGCGGCAAGCGCCCGCCCCTCTTCGAGCAGGCGCGCGTTGAGCGCGGTGAAATCGGCCTTCGCCATATAGACCTCGCCGCGTATCTCGAAGACGTCGGGCGCGGCGCCCTTCAATTCCTGCGGGATGTCGGCGATATGGCGGACGTTGGCGGTGACATCCTCGCCGACGCTGCCGTCGCCGCGCGTCGCGGCCTGTACCAGTTTGCCCTTTTCGTAGCGCAGCGAGCAGGACAGGCCGTCGATCTTGTCCTCGGCGGTCAGCACGACCGCCGCATCGGCACCGAGGTTGAGAAAGCGGCGCACGCGCGCGACGAACTCGTCGACGTCCTCCGCGGCGAACGCATTGTCGAGGCTCATCATCCGCACCGCATGGGCGACCTTGGCGAGCGGCGATCCCTCGACAGCGGCGCCGACCTGGTTGTTCGGGCTGTCGGCGCGGATCAGTTGCGGGAAGGCATTCTCGATTTCATTGTTGCGGCGGACGAGCGCGTCATATTCGGCGTCCGAAATCTCGGGCGCATCCTCGGCATGATAAAGCTTACTGTGATGGGCGATCTTCCTGGCGAGCCGCATCAGTTCATTGGCGGCGTCGGCCTGTGACAGGGATTCGATTTCGGTCATGCACCGGCCTTTGCCACCGGCTTGAATTCGGCGCGAGTACCAAATCCTGCGATAAGCGGGCGACCCTTCGCGATCGCCGCCTGCACTGCGGGAAGTTTCAGCGACGCGGCATGCGCTTCCTTGCTGTCCCACAGCTCGACGATCCAGATCGCGTCGGCGTTCGCGCTGTCCTCGCCGATCAGCCAGGCGATATTGCCGGGCATTTCGCCAGTGCCTTCGGACAGGATCGCGACGAGCGCGGCGCGCTGGCCGGGCTGCGCCATCATCTGGCCGAGCAGGCCGTATTGCGGGTCGGCTTCTTCCATCTTCGCCTCCAGTGCGCGGAGCTTCGTCGCGGGCAGCAACGCCGTGGCCATCGCGAGCATCGCGGCGAGATGCTCGCGCCGGTTCATTTCGCGATCACCAGCACATGGACCTCGCGCCGGATACGAAAGCCAAGCGTTTCATAAAGTCCGATCGCGCCCGCATTGTCGGCATAGCTGTGCAGGAAGGGCGTCTCGCCTCGCGCGACCATCGCGCGCATGACATGGCCGATGAGAGTGCGCGCGAGCCCGCGCCCGCGGCAATCTTCCCATGTCGCGACGCCGCTGACCTCGGCCATGCCGGGCACGAGGATGCGCTGCCCCGCCATTGCGAGCAGCCGGCCCTTTTCGCGGATCCCGAAGAAGGGCCCGTAGCGGTGCGTCGACGGACCCCACGGACCGGGCTTCGCATGATCGGCGAGCGCCGCCATTTCGGGCGCATCATCCTCGCCGAGGGCAAGGATCGCGGGTCCGCCGTCGCGCGGCGCCGGCGGCGCTCCTTCGGCGACCATTTGCGCCAGCACCGCGCGCTTGACCTCGCGTGCACCCGCCGGAACGGGCCAGGGTTCGCCTTCGACGATCCAGAGTTCGCCGTCGTCGGGCACCAGCACCGCGAGCGCCGCCTGCGCCTCATCGCCTGCATCGGCGGCGACGCCGAAGACGCCATAGCCGCGGTCGATCCGCAGCGCCAGGCCATCGCCTTCGGCGAGATGGGCCTGCCGCCCGGTCAGCATCGACCAGACGGGGCGGTCGAGGGGATGAGCCGGCGTCATGCCGCGACATCCAGTAGCCGCATCGCCTGCGCGCGCGCCTCTTCGGTGACCTCGGCGCCCGAGAGCATGCGCGCGATTTCCTCGCGGCGACCCGCTTCGTCGAGCAGGTGGACGCTGGTGCGCGTGACCGTTCCTTCGCTCGATTTCGCGATGATGAAATGCGCGGCACCTTTCGCCGCCACCTGCGGGCTGTGCGTGACCGCGAGCAATTGCTTGCCGGCACCGGCAAGCCGCGCCAGCCGTTCGCCGATCGCGCTGGCGACCGCGCCGCCGACGCCGCGGTCGATTTCGTCGAAGATGATCGTGTCGGCGCCCCCTTCCTCGGCGAGCGCGACTTTCAGGGCGAGAATGAAGCGCGAGAGTTCGCCGCCCGACGCGATCTTGGCGAGCGGTGCAAAGGGCGCCCCCGGATTGGTCGAGATCAGATATTCGACGCGGTCCATGCCGTCGGCACCCCAGCGCTCGGCAGGGAGCCGTTCGACGAGGGTCTGGAAACGCGCGGCGTCGAGTTTCAGCGGCACGAGTTCGCCCGCGACCGCGGCATCGAGCCGGGCCGCGGCCTTGGCGCGCTGATCGGAGAGCGCCGTCGCGGCGTGGGTATAGGCGGCGGCCGTTTCGGCGACCGCGGCTTCAAGCTTCGCGAGCCCCGCGCTGCCGCCTTCGATCGCATCGAGCCTCGCCGCGAGCGTTCCGGTCAGTTCGGCGAGTTCGTCGGGTTGGATATTGTGCTTGCGCGCCATCGCGCGCAGCTCGAACAGCCGCGTTTCGGTCGCCTCGAGCCGTTCGGGGTCATATTCCATTGCGCGAGCGGCATCGTGAAGCTTGCTCTCGGCCTCGTCGGCCTCGATGATCGCGCGGTCGAGCGCCGCGAGCGCCTCGGCGAGCAGCGGGTGATCGCCCGCGAGCCGGTCGAGGCGGCGGGCAGCGCCGCGAAGCTGCGCGGGACCGCTTTCGCTGCCTTCGAACGCCTCCATGATCGCGCCGAGATCACCCGCGAGCCGTTCGCCCCTCTGCATCGCGGCGCGCGCCTCGGAGAGTTCGGCATCCTCGCCAGGCCGGGGGCCAAGCGCCTGCAGTTCGGCGACGCAATGTTCGAGCCATTCGCGGTCGCGCTCGGCTTCCGAAATCGCCGCACGCGCGGCGGCCAGCTTCTCCTCGGCGGCGCGCCACGCGGCATGCGCCGCGGCAACCGCACCGGTATCGGCGCGCGCATAGGCGTCGAGCAGCGCACGATGCCCGGCCGGCGCAAGCAGGCCACGGTCGTCGTGCTGGCCATG
Organism: Sphingopyxis sp.; assembly: GCF_016463645.1. Taxonomy (GTDB): domain Bacteria; phylum Pseudomonadota; class Alphaproteobacteria; order Sphingomonadales; family Sphingomonadaceae; genus Sphingopyxis. The sequence continues at coordinate 19,612 of NZ_JAEMQX010000059.1, forward strand.
GATCTCGACGAGATAACCGCCCACTTCGCGCAGGAGCGCCGCCGAGCAGGGCTGGTCGTTGAGAAAGGCGCGGCTGCCGCCGTCGGCCTTCAATGTGCGGCGGATCAGCAGCGGCTCGCCCGCTTCGAGCAAAATCTCGTTCTCGGCGAGCAGTGCGGCAAGCTTCGTCCCCGATGCCGGTGCAACAAAACTCGCCGTTACCTGCGCCTTGTCGGTGCCCTGCCGCACCAGCGCACTGTCGGCGCGCGCGCCCAGCGTCAGCCCCAGCGCGTCGAGCAGGATCGACTTTCCCGCGCCCGTCTCACCCGTCAGCACGCCCAGCCCGGCCTCGAAATCGAGGTCGAGTCGTTCGATCAGAACGATATTGGCGATGGACAAGGCGGTGAGCACGGGCCGTCCTTACCGCAGAACAAAGGCAGAATCTATTCCCGGCGCGATCAGGCGCTCGGGGCGTTCCTCTGCATCAGCTTGTACGCACGCTCGTACCACTCGTTGCCCGGATAGTTGGCGCCGAGTACGGCTGCCGACTTCTTCGCTTCGGCGGGAATGCCGAGCGCGAGATAGCATTCGGTCAGGCGATAGAGCGCCTCGGGCGCGTGGCTCGTCGTCTGGAACTTGTCGACGACCTCGCGGAAGCGGATCGACGCCGCGAGCCAGTTCGAGCTGCGCTGATAGAAGCGGCCGATCTCCATTTCCTTGCCCGCGAGGTGGTCCTGCACGAGGTCGACCTTGAGACGCGCGTCCGACGCATAGCGGGTGTCGGGATAGCGGCGGATCACCTCGCCGAGCGCGGCCTGCGCCTGCTGGGTGATCTTCTGGTCGCGGGTGACGTCGCTGATCTGCTCATAATAGGAAAGGCCGATCAGATAATAGGCGTAGGGTGCGTCCTTGTTGCCGGGGTGGATCGCGAGGAAGCGCTGCGCGGCCTCGATCGCCGGCGTATATTCGCGGTCCATATAATAGCTGAACGAGCTCATGAGCTGCGCACGGCGCGCCCATGGCGAATAGGGGTGCTGGCGCTCGACCTCGTCGAACAACGCCGCGGCAAGGCCATATTGCTTGCGCTCGAGCCGGTCCTGCGCCGCGCGGTACAGCGTGTTGACGTCGCGCGCGACGTAACGCGTGTCCTTCTTCACATTGCCGCCCCCGGCACAGGCCGCCAGCATGGGGGTGATCGCAAGTGCGGCGGCGAGCAGGCGCATGGTCGCGCGCGAGGGGGCAAATCGAGTCATGCGCGCGGTATAGCCACAGCGCGCATGAACGCAAAATAAATGATAGGGGATCGGGCGCAGCTTTACGGCGTCTTGACCACACAGCCCTGCGGCACGTCGACCGGTGCGGACACGCGGCGCGCGCTCTTGATCGTCACCTGTGGTTCGAGCATCTGTCCGACCATCACCCCTTCCCCCGCGGTCGGCGAGATCGGCGCGTTGAAGATCGCTTCGGCGACTTCGCCCCCGCCGACGATTTCGCCGAACACCGCAAAACCCGCACCATCGCCGCCGACGGCATCGCTGTCGAACCCCCTGATGTCGGACAGCAGCAGGAAGAAGTCGCTCGTCGCATCGCCCGGGTTGAGCCGCGCCATCGACAATGCGCCCTTGCAATTGGTGAGCCCGGTGGTCTTCGTCGGCTCATGCGCGATCGGCGGGAAATTCTTGCGTGCGTCACCGCGGTTGCCCGCCTGGATCAGTTGGTTTGCGGGGCCCCAGCTTTTCGTCGAGCGATAGAATTTGAACCCGTCCATCCGCTTGGCATCGACATAGCGGAGAAAGTTCGCCGCAGTGACCGGTGCGCGCCTGTCCTCGATCCGCACCGTGATCGTGCCGAGATCGGTGGCGAGCGCCACATAGGGCCGCGTGTCGGCTTCGACCACCGGAATCACCGGCGCCGGAACCGGCGGCAGCGTCGCCGGCGGTAGCTGGGTCGCCTGAGGCGGAACGGGAGTCGACTGGGCGGCAAGCGCAAGCGCGGCGAGGATGGTCAGCATGACAGGGATCATAAACGCAATGCGCCGATCGATGCGAGCGGTTTCGGAGCATTGGAAAATCCCGAAAGCCCGTCTAGGCATGCCCACCGCAAGAGCGAAGGAGGAACGTGATGAGCGAAACGCCGAACCGCGACGCCGCGCCCGAACCTGCTGCGCCCGCACCGGACGCCGCGATCATCGGAACACGCCTGCTGCGTTACCTGCCGCTGATCACCATCGCGCATTTCCTGATCGGCCTGCCCGCGCTGATCGCGTCGCTCGCGCTGGCCTGGTTCGCTTTCATCCAGGCCGATGCAACACAGAAGATGCAGACGGGCGGAGTGATGCCGTTCGTCACCTTCGGGACGAGCAACGGCGACAAGGATGGCAATCAGGATATCGCGCTGTCGCTGACGAACAATGGCGTGGGCCCCGCGATCCTCGGCCCCATCGAAATCCGCTATGAGGGCAAGCCGATAACCACCCCGCTCGACTTGCTCGAGGCATGCTGCACGGAAACCGGGGCACGAGCCGTGCGGCTTTCCACCTCGCCTTCGACCGGGATCGCCGTGCGGCCCGGCGAGTCCATCGAGTTCGTCAGCTTGCCGCGCACCCCCGCGTCCGAGAAGGTCTGGCAGACGTTCAACAAGGAGCGGTGGAAGCTCAAGGTTCGCGCCTGCTATTGTTCGATCTTCAACGATTGCTGGATCACCGAAGGCATGCAGGGCTTGCCGAAGACGGTGAACAAATGTCCCGCCGACTGGTCGCTCTATCGCGAGGATGCAGGAAACCGCATCGCCGGGGTCGACACGAATTAATTCAACCAATCGGTTGACAATCAAATCGGACGCTTCATATTCAACCACATGGTTGAACATGATTCGCACACCCTCGATACGATCTTCCACGCGCTCGGCGATACGACGCGGCGCGCGATGCTCGGCGAACTCGCCGCCAGCGAACGAACGGTAGGCGAGCTCGCCGAACCCTTCGCCATGTCGCTCGCGGCGGCTTCGAAACATATCAGGGTGCTCGAAGCCGCGGGGCTCGTCCGCCGCGACATCCGCGGCCGCACGCATGTCTGCAGCCTCGACCCCGTCCCGCTGATGCGCGCCGACCAGTGGATCGGCATCTATCGCCGCTTCTGGACCGGCCGTCTCGACGCACTTGAGAAAATACTGCGCGCCGAGGATGCCGCGCCGCCC
>NZ_JAEMQX010000178.1 GCF_016463645.1 Sphingopyxis sp.
TCTTCGCTGGTGAACACCAGCACCGGCGCGGCGTAGCGGACGAGCGCGTGGAACAGCACATCGAGCACGCTGCGGTACGCGCGGCGCGTATCGGTGCCGAGCGGCGCGGCGGGGCCGAGGTCGCAGTAGAGGACGTCCTTGCGGATGTCGAAATAGAAGGCCGACAGATCCTCGTTGCAGAAATCGGCGAGCAGGCGCGTGTATGTGTTGTAGTCGAAATCATCGACCGCCTGCGCCATCTTCGCGTCGAGGTCGGCAAGCAGCGACAGCATATAGCGTTCGAGCTCGGGCATGGCAGCGACGTCGGTGATGCGTTCCTCTTCGCCGAACCCGTCGAGCGCGCCCAGGAGGTAGCGGAAGGTGTTGCGCAGCTTGCGATACTGGTCGGCGACGCCGGTCAGGATTTCCTTGCCGATGCGGTGGTCTTCGGTGAAGTCCACGCTCAGCGCCCACAGGCGCAGGATGTCGGCGCCATAGTCGCGCATCAGGTCGATCGGGCTGATCGTGTTGCCGAGCGACTTCGACATCTTGAAGCCCTTGGCGTCCATCGTGAAGCCGTGCGTCAGCACCGCCTTGTACGGCGCCTGCCCGCGCGTCCCGCAGCTTTCGAGCAGCGACGACTGGAACCAGCCGCGATGCTGGTCGCTGCCCTCCAGATAGAGGTCGGCGCTGTGCGTCGAGCCGTCGTGGCGGACGAGATGCGGCCATTTGCCGCTTTCGAGGACGAAGGCGTGGGTGCAGCCCGAATCGAACCAGACGTCGAGAATGTCGGTGATGCGTTCGTAATCGGCGGCGTTGTAACTATCGCCCAGATATTCCTGCGCGCGCGCGTCCGACCATGCGTCGACGCCGCTTGTCCGCACCGCGGCGACGATGCGGTCGTTGACGATGGGGTCATTGAGATAATGGCCGGTCTTGCGGTCGACGAACAACGTGATCGGCACGCCCCAAGCACGCTGGCGGCTTAGCACCCAGTCGGGGCGCCCCTCGACCATCGATCCGATGCGGTTGCGGCCCTTGGCGGGAACGAAGCGCGTGTCGTCGATCGCCCGCATCGCCGCCTGCCGCAGCGTCGGCGCGGCGCAGAGATCCTCCTCGGCCGGGTTGATCGCGCCGCCCTCATTCTCCCAGCGCTTTTCGCGCGGGGTCTTGGGCTCGATATGCGTCATCACCTTGTCCATCGGCACGAACCATTGCGGCGTGCAGCGATAGATGACCTTGGCCTTCGAGCGCCAGCTATGCGGATAGCTGTGCTTGTAGTCGGCGCTGGCGGCGAGGAGGGCACCGGCCTCGCGCAGGTCGGTGCAGATCGGGCCATCGGGGGCGTTGAACCTGGGGTTGATCACCGAGCCCTGTCCGCCGAGCCAGCCCCAGTCCTCGCGATACTTGCCGTCGCCCTCGACCGCGAAGACGGGGTCGAGCCCGTTCGCCTTGCACAGATCGAAGTCGTCCTCGCCGTGATCGGGCGCCATATGGACAAGCCCCGTGCCGCTGTCGGTGGTGACGAAATCGCCCGCAAGGAAGGGGCGCGGACGCGCGAAGAAGCCGCCGAGCGCGTGCATCGGGTGGCGGGCGATGGTGCCGGCGAGGTCGGAGCCTTTGATCGGGTCGCTGACCTTGGGTTGCAGTACGAAGGCGCCGCGACGCATAAACTCGCTCAACAGTGGTTCGGCGACCAAGAATTGGCGGAATGAATTGCCTTCGTCGATCTCGTTTTGCGTTGCCGCTTCTACGAGAACATAATCGACCTCCGGTCCATAGGCCAAAGCCTGGTTGACCGGGATCGTCCACGGGGTTGTCGTCCAGATCACCGCATGCGCGCCGACCAGCTCGGCGATCGGGCTCTCGACGATCTCGAATGCCACATCGATCTGGGTCGAGACGATATCCTCATATTCGATCTCGGCCTCGGCGAGCGCGGTCTTTTCGACCGGCGACCACATCACCGGCTTGGCGCCGCGATAGAGCATGTCGTTCGCGGCGAATTTGAGCAGTTCGCGCACGATGGTGGCTTCGGCCTCATAATCCATCGTCAGATACGGATGGTCCCAGTCGCCGCCGATGCCGAGGCGCTTCAGCTGCTCGCGCTGGGTGTCGACCCAATGCTGCGCATAGGCGCGGCATTCGGCGCGGAATTCCTCGACCGGAACCTCGTCCTTGTTGAGCTTCTTCTTGCGATACTGCTCCTCGACCTTCCACTCGATCGGCAGACCGTGGCAGTCCCAGCCGGGGACGTAGGGCGCGTCCTTGCCCTTCAGCGTCTGGGTGCGGACGACCATGTCCTTCAGGATATGGTTGAGCGCATGGCCGATATGCATGTCGCCATTCGCGTAAGGCGGGCCGTCGTGGAGGATGAACTGGTCGCGGCCCTTGCGGCTCTCGCGAATCTGCCCCTCCAGATTGCCCTCGATCCATTTCGCCAGAATCAGCGGCTCCTTCTGCGGCAGGCCGGCCTTCATCGGAAAGTCGGTCTTGGGCAGGAAGACGGTGTCGCGATAGTCGCGCTGCTCGGCGGTGGAGGGCGTGTCGGTCATGGTGGCGGCGCTTAGCGCAGTTTTGCGGCGGCGCAAAGGTTCACGCGGAGACGCGGAGACGCGGAGAGAAAGATTCGCGCAGAGGACGCAGAGATCGCCGAGTTGAGAAGAATGGCACGGCGAGCCGCCAATCTCCTTTCTTCCTTCTCCGCGCCTCCGCGTCTCTGCGTGAACCTATTTCTGCCGCGGCCGCAGCGCGGGCCCGACCTCGCGGATGTCCTCGACCCAGATATAGCCGTTGAAGCTCGCGGGCACTCTGGCGAGCTGCTGCGGTGTCGTCAGGCCCTCGTTCGACTTGCCGCTTTCATGGGGGCCCAGCACGATGACCCGCGCGCCGACGCTGTCCATCCGCTGGATCAGCCGGTCGGGCCAGCCCCAGAAGGCCCATTGATAGTTGATCGGGATCGCGATCACGCCGTTCCGGCAGCTTTCGGGGACGATGCCGGTCCAGCCGTACGTCAAATAATCCTTGGTGCACGCCTTCGCTCCGCCCTTGAGGTCGAAGGACCAGTTGGCAGGCAGGAGTTCGCGCATCCGCTCCACAGGACGTTCGCCGCCGTAGAAGGCGTCGCCGATCTTTTGGCTGTCGCGGCCCGCGGCTTTCAGGATCGCGAACAGCCGGTCGGCCTCGGCGGCGTCGTTCGACTTGAAGTTGAAGAGGATCGGATGGACGGGGAGCGCCGCGAGGCCTTCCTCGACCGTCGGCATCTTGCCGACGCCCTTGCCGCGCAGGGGAAAGCTCTTCCCGCCGTCGGCGGTATAGCCATAGCCGATGTCGAGCGCCTTCAATTGCGCCAGCGTCAGGTCGCGCGTCTCGCCCTTGCCGTTCGTCCGGCAATCGACGGTCCAGTCGTGGAAGAGGACCATGCGCCCGTCCTTCGTCGGCGCGACGTCGACCTCGACCATCGCGGCGCCGAGCCCGACCGCCCAGCGCATCGATGCGGGGGTATTCTCGAACACATCATGTTGCGGCGGCAGCGCATGCGCCGCGGTGCAGGTGTCGCGGCCGGCGGCGGCGCGCTTGTCGTAGAGATGATAGACGCCGCGGTGCGCGATCAGCTTCGGCTTGCCCGCCGGATCGGGGGCGAGGAAGCTCGCGTTCGACAGGGTGAGCCAGGCGACCAGTGCGGCGAAGAGCCAGAGGAATATCTTCGTGCCGCGGCGCATCGGCTTTTTCTTCGGGCCTTCGAGGGCTGACGCCCAGTCGTCGGTATCGTCCGTCATCTGCCCCCTCCCAAATTGCGTCACCCCGGATCAAGTCCGGCGTGACGATGATTCAGATATCGCGCAACAACCGCTTCGCCTCGTCGCAATCCGCCGAAATCTGCGCCATCAGCGCGTCCATATCCCCGAACTTCGCCTCGGGCCGGATGAAGGCGTGGAAGGCGACGTCGATTTCCTGTCCGTAGAGATCGCCCTCGAAATCGAAGAAATGCGGTTCGAGCAATTCCTTCGGCGGGTCGAAGCTCGGGCGGATGCCGAGGTTCGCGGCGCCCTTCAGCACGCGTCCGTCGGGAAGCCGTCCGGTGACGGCATAGATGCCGTAACGCGGGCGCAGATATTGCCCCATTTCGAGGTTCGCGGTCGGAAAGCCGAGCAGGCGGCCGTTCTTGTCGCCGTGCCGAACCCGCCCACGCACGGTGAAGGGGCGCGTGAGCAGGCGCGTCGCGGTGGCGCAGTCGCCCGCCTGCAGCGCCTCGCGGATGCGGCTCGACGAAATGACTTCCTCGGCGTCGTCGACCGGCGCGACCATTTCGGTGAAGAAGCCGAGGCGGCGGGCATGGTCGGCGAGGGTGACGACATCGCCGCCACGGCCCTTGCCGAACACGAAGTCGGCGCCGGTGACGACGCCCGCGGCGCCGTAGCGATCGAGCAGCAGCGCGGTGATGAAATCCTCGGCCGTCGTGCCCGCGAGCGTCGCGTCGAACGGCAGGACAAGCATCGCGCCGGCGCCCGCGGCGGCGAAGAGTTCCTGCCGCTGGTCGAGCGTGGTGAGACGGAAAGGCGGCACGTCGGGCTTGAAGAAGCGCACCGGATGCGGGTCGAAGGTCGCGACGATCGCGGGCAGCCCCTCGTCCTTCGCATGATGGACGGCGCGGCCGACGACAGCCTGGTGCCCCGCGTGAAAGCCGTCGAAATTGCCGAGTGCGATCACCCCGCCGCGCAGGGCGCCCTCGATGCGCTCATGGCCGTCGAGGCGGATCATGGCGCCGCCGTGACGGAAGGGGGCGGCGTGAGCGGCACGAGCCCCGCCTTCAGCACGCGGATCGCGTTGCCGCCCATCGCGGCGCGGATCTCGTCGTCGCTGAAGCCCGCGTCGATCAGTGCCTGCGTCACCTGGACAAGCTTCGACGTGTCGAAGCGCACGGTCGTCGCGCCGTCATAGTCGCTGCCGAGCGCGACATGGCGGATGCCGACGAGGTCGCGGACATGTTTCATCGCCCTTGCGATGCTTGCGGGCGAAGTATCGCACACCGCGGCGTCCCAGTATCCGATGCCGACGAGACCGCCGGTTGCGGCGACGCCCCTGATCTGTTCATCGCTGAGGTTGCGGTTGACCTTGCATGTCGCCTGCACGCCGCCGTGGCTCGACACGACGGGACGGCGCGCGATCTTCAGGATATCGGCGACGCAGGCGGCCGAGCAATGCGCGATGTCGACGATCATGCCCTTCGCCTCCATCGTCTCGACGACCTGCCGGCCGAAGGGGGTCAGCCCGCCTTTCTTCAGCCCGTGCATCGATCCGGCGAGATCATTGTCGAAGAAATGGGTCAGCCCCGCCATGCGGAACCCGGCGGTGTAGAGCTTGTCGAGATTGGCAAGTTTACCGTCGAGGCCGTGCAACCCCTCGATGCTCAGCATTGCGCCGACCGGCTTCGCCTTGCCGCGACGTTGGGCGAGCAGCGTGTCGATATCCTCGGGCGCATCGACCGCGCGGAGCTTGCCCGCCGACGCCGCGATCGCCCGGTGCAGCTTTTCGGCGTGCCAGAGCGAGCGTTCGAGCAGCGAGTTCCACGTGCGGGCCGGCTGGAGCTGGGCGATCACCAGGGCGGTGATATTGTCGGTGTCGCCGCTGTTGGCGTCGTAATTCTGGCCCTTCGGCGACTTGGTCGTGCTCGCGAGGACTTGCAGCGCGACATTGCCGTCCTCGAGGCGCGGCAGGTCCATATGGCCGCGGTCGGCGC
>NZ_JAEMQX010000060.1 GCF_016463645.1 Sphingopyxis sp.
CGTGCTGCGACTTGCCGCAGAAGGAGCAGTAAAGGGTGCTCTTGCTGTCCGAGCCACTCAATTTCGTCATAAAACTTCCTATGGCGGGCCCAAAAGGGGCTCTGCCGTCCTTATCCTAGTCCCCGGTCACCCAATTACAATATGGCAATTGGGTGACATTGGTTCAATGTCCCGCTTGGCACCAAGGCGCCAAGCAGACGTCAACAAACGCAGTTACCGTGGTGTTGCCCGGCAGGGCGATCAGGGCGTCGGGCCCTCGCTCACGTCCTTCGGCGCCTCGTCGCCGGGCAGGCCCGGGCGGCGGTCGTAGACATGGTCGACGAGCCCGAATTCCTTCGCTTCGTCGGCTTCGAGGAAAGTGTCTCGGTCCATCGCCTTTTCGATCTCTTTCAGCGACTTGCCGGTATATTTGACGTACAGGTCGTTCATCCGTTTGCGGATGCGCAGGATTTCCTTCGCCTGGATCTCGATGTCCGACGCCATGCCGCGCGCACCGCCCGAAGGCTGGTGAACCATCACGCGCGCATTGGTCAGCGCGACGCGCATGCCGGGCTCGCCAGCGGCGAGCAGGAAGCTGCCCATCGACGCCGCCTGGCCGATGCACACCGTGCCGACGCGCGGGCGGATGTACTGCATCGTGTCGTGGATCGCCATGCCCGCCGTGACGACCCCGCCCGGCGAGTTGATGTACATATAGATGTCCTTCTTCGGATTCTCCGATTCGAGGAACAGGAGCTGGGCGACGATCAGCGAGGCCATATTGTCCTCGACCTCGCCGGTGACGAAGACGATCCGTTCGCGCAGCAGGCGCGAGAAAATGTCGAAGCTGCGTTCGCCGCGGCTCGTCTGTTCGACGACGACGGGAACAAGGGCGGCGAGCGGGTCGATCATTGGAAATTCGTCCTTGTGTTATCGGGATGCCGCACCGGAGAATCCGGCGGGCTGACCCCTCCGGCGTCTTACATCGTCGCCAAGCGGGGCTCTTTCAAGGGGGCAAAAAGAAGGGGCGGGAAAGTCCCGCCCCGTCCTTCTTGTCCGATTTCGGCTCAGTCGCCTTCGCCCGGCTCGGGCGAGAAATATTTGTCGAACTTGTCCTCGACGCCCTTGAATTCGTCGGCGTCGGCAGGGGTTTCCTTCTTGACCGTGATGTTCGGCCATTCGGCGCTGAACTTCGCGTTCACTTCGAGCCATTTTTCGAGCCCGCTCTCGGTGTCGGGCAGGATCGCCTCGGCGGGGCATTCGGGTTCGCAGACGCCGCAGTCGATACACTCGTTCGGGTTGATGACGAGCATATTCTCGCCCTCATAGAAACAGTCGACGGGGCACACCTCGACACAGTCCATATATTTGCACCGGACGCAGGCATCGGTGACGACATAGGTCATGGGTTCAGCTCCCTTTGTCGGCGGCACCCTTGCCGTCCGACATCCATCGGACCCGCCTCTAAGCCGCGCGAATGTTACGCGTCAACGCAAAGCGACAGTTGCGAATCACTCTCACTCGATACGCAAAAGCCCGCCCTTCGGGGCGACAGCTTTTCCTTTCGGCCCGATAGTTCAACTGGAGGCGGCCGCGGCGTCCGGATCGAGACGGATATAGCAGGCCTGTGCCTCGGGCGCGGGGCCGCGGCGCAAGGGAAGCGTCAGCAGGCGGATCACCTCGATCCGCTCGCCGACGGGCAGCACAAGCGTCGATCCGGCGTGCACAGCGCATGACGACCGGGTGATGCGCCGCCCGTCGAGCCGGATATGACCCGCCTCGACCATCGCCTGCGCGATGCTGCGCGAGCGTGCGAAGCGCAGGAACCACAGCAGCTTGTCCAGCCGGATGCTCCCTGCGGCGCCGGGGCTTGCCATCAGTCCTTGCGCGCGTCGGCGAGGAGCGCGGCGAGGCCCGCGAAGGGGCTGTTGGGCGAGGGGCCGCGGCGCTCGGGGCGATCCGGCCTTGGGGGACGCGGGGCATCGGTACGCGGCTTGCCGCCGGGCTTGCCCTCCGTTCTGCCGTGCTTGCCCTTGGCATGTTTGCGCGGCGGGCGCCGCGCCTCGCCGTTCGCCGCACCGCGCGGCGGCGTCTCGGCGCCCTTGCGATCCTTCTTGCGGCGCGGCCGTTTGTCGGCGGCCTTGCGCAGCCCCGACCAGCGCCAGCGTTGCAGCTCGGGCTCGCCGACGCTGCGGAAACCGAAGCTGCCGAGCAGCGCGCGGCGCGTCTCCTCGTCGAGGCCGAGCGAAGTCGCGAGCGCGGGGTCGATGACGAAGCCCGGCGGCGTGGCGGCGTGACCCTCGGCATCCTCGCTCGCATGGTCATGGTGATGATCGTCGTGGCCCGCCAGTGGCGCGGTCGGCGGCGCTGCCGCCTGCATCCGCGCGGCATGCGCCTGGCGCGCCAGCTTTTCGGCCATGTCGATGCGCAGCCAGCCATTGGCGCAGCGGCGGAATCCGGCGATCGAAAGCCCGGCCTGGCTGCCGGTCTTTTGCAGCACCGCGCCGTGCGGCGGCAATGCCGGCACCGGCGCGCCCTGCTGCGCCGCGGTCAGCGCCGCACGCCAGCGCACCGCTTCGGGCTTGAGCAAAAGCGGGTGGAAGACATCGAGCGAGCCGATGGTGAAACCGAGCTTGCGGAGCTGCGGCCGCTCCTCGGGGGCGAGGGCGTTGAGCTGATCCTCGACCGCGGCGCGGCCGATCGTGCCGCTGTTGTCGGTGAGCGCGGCGAGCAGCGCGCGGACGCGCGGCGGGGTGAAAAGGTCGCCCGCCGCCTCGCCCATCGCCGCAAGCGGCCCGGCATGGCGGGCGAGCTGCGCGGCGACGAAACGCTGGAGCCGCTCCGAGATCGCCTGCACCTGGCCCGGTTCGAGCCGGCGGAGCGACGGATCGATCTGGATAGCCGGCTGCACCAGCGTCGGCCCGCGCGCGAGCGTCGCGATGGCGTGGCCGTGCCAGGCGAGGCGTGGCGCCGTGCCCGGTTCGGCGATCAGCGACAGCGCGCTGTCGTCACCCTCGGCGAGCGCGGTCGCGCGGCGCGCCAGTTCGGCGCGCAGATGCTTTTCGGCGGCCGCGAGCAGCATGCGATGGTCGCTTGCCTTGGCGACCGGATCGACCTTGAACTGGAAACCCTTGAGCGTCCCGATCGCCTCGCCGTCGACCGCGACGGTGCCGTCGGCGCCGACCGCGACGGGCAGCGCGGCGTTACGCTGTCCCGCGTCGCGGAGCAGCAGCGCGAGCCGCCGGTCGACGAAGCGCTGCGCGAGCGCCGCGTGCAGCGCATCGGACAGCCGCGATTCGAGGAGCTGCGCCTGCTCGGTCCAGCCCGCGGCGCCCGCGATCCAGTCGCCGCGCTGCGCGATGAAGCAGAGCGTGCGCACAGCGGCGATGCGGCTCGCGAGCTGGTCGATATCGCCCTCGACGTCGTTCAGCCGCGCGAGCCGCCGCGCGAACCAGTCGGGGTCGATCATCCCGTCGCCGCTCGTGCGCCACTGCCACAGCCTGAACACGGTGCGGCTGTGATGCTCGGCGCCCAGTTGCTCGAAATCGGGAAGGCCGCACACGTCCCACAGACGCTGCACCGCGTCGAAATCGCCGCCGCGCGCGCGGACTTCCATATCGCCCGCGAGATGCTTGAGCACCGCGATGTCGACCGCTTCGGGGGCGGGGCGCAGCATCGGCTGGCTCGGCGGCCGGGCAAGGTCCGAAAGAAGCTGGTCGAGCGAGCCGAAGCCCGGCGTCGGGTTGCGCCAGAACAGGCTCGTCAGCGGGGGAAAATGATGTCCCTCGATCGCCGCGATTTCCTCGGGCGTGAAGCCGCCCTGCGGCAGGCCGACGGTGCCGAAGCTGCCGTCCTGCTGGTGGCGTCCGGCGCGGCCCGCGATCTGCGCCATTTCCGAAACCGTCAGCCGGCGGAGGCGCCGCCCGTCGAATTTCTGCAAGGATGCGAAGGCGACATGCTGGACGTCGAGGTTCAGCCCCATGCCGATCGCGTCGGTGGCGACGAGATAGTCGACCTCGCCCGCTTCGAACATCGCGACCTGCGAATTGCGCGTCTTGGGGCTGAGCGCGCCCATCACCACCGCCGCGCCGCCCGAGAAACGGCGAAGCATTTCGGCGATCGCATAGACCTCCTCGGCCGAGAAGGCGACGATCGCCGAACGTTTGGGCAGGCGCGAAAGCTTCGACGATCCTGCATAGCTCAGCGTCGAAAAACGCGGCCGCGTGATGATCTCGGCCTCGGGCACCAGGCTTTTTACGAGGCCGCGCATGCTCGCCGAGCCGAGGACCATCGTTTCCTCGCGTCCGCGCGCGCGCAGCAGGCGGTCGGTGAAGACGTGGCCGCGTTCGGGATCGGCGCCGAGCTGGGCCTCGTCGATGCCGACGAAGGCGACGTCGCGTTCGACCGGCAGCGCCTCCATCGTCCCGAGCAGGTACCGCGCGTCGGGCGGCATGATCCGCTCTTCGCCGGTGATCAGCCCGACCTGCGCCGCGCCCTTGATCGCCACCACGCGGTCGTAGACCTCGCGCGCGAGCAGGCGCAGCGGGAATCCGATCATGCCGCTCGACCGGGCGGTCAGGCGCTCGACCGCCAAATGGGTTTTGCCGGTGTTGGTGGGGCCAAGGACAGCCTTGACCGGCTGGGAAGAGGAAGAGGTCATTTTCTTGGGTATCAAGCTGGCATGCGCGCGCGCGCGGCGCAACAGGCGAAAGCCCTGTCGTACGCGGAAGGCCGATTTTTCCCGCCATGTTGCATCATATCCCGGCCCCGCCACGCCTCGCCGCAATGCCGCCGCGCAAATCCGCCATTAAATTGACTTTAACGACCTTTCTTTACAGACAATGGCTCGAAAACATCATTCGGCGGCCGGATACGGGGTGGCTGCCGGGCGGGGGTTGCAATTTGTTTCAGCGTCACGAACCCATCGCGGGGATGTCCGGCAACGCGGCCGCCCTCACGATGTCGCAAGCGATTCCGCTGCGGCACGCGGATTCCGGCGCCGAATCGCCACTCGGCTGGCGCGACCGCCTTGCGGAGCTCGACCTCGTTCCCGACCTCGGCAACAATATCGGTTCGGCCGAATGGTGGCGCGGGCTTGCGACATTAACCCTGCTCTGCACGAGCGCCATCGCGACCTTCCCCGGCATCCGGCCGCTCGAGACTCCGGCGCCCGCGCTCGATGCCGCCGATTTCAACGAAGCGCGCGCGCAGATGATCGTCCCGCTCGCGTTCGGCGGCGATACCGGCCGGCATATGGCGGCGACCGACGCCGTCCGCCCGCTGACCCAGACCCCCGAACGGCCGCAGATCGAACTCACCGCGACGCTGGGCCGCGGCGACAGCTTCGCGCGGCTGCTCGAACGCTCGGGCGTCGGCAGCAGCGAGGCGCAGGCGCTCGCGAATCAGGTGTCGGGCGCGGTTCCGCTCGCCGACATCGCGCCGGGCACGCGCATCGACCTGATCCTCGGCCGCCGCGCCGCGCGCACCATGCCGCGCCCGGTCGAGGCGCTTGCGATGCGCGCGCGCTTCGACCTCCGCATCGAGATGGAGCGGCAAGGCGGCCAACTCGTCATGCGGCGCATCCCGATCGCGGTCGATACGACGCCGCTGCGCATCCGCGGCAGGGTCGGCGACAGCCTCTATCGCTCGGCGCGCGCCGCCGGCGCGCCGCCCGAGGCGATCCAGTCGTATCTGCGTGTCGTCGGGAAACAGATTTCGGTCGGCAGCGACATTCGCGCGGGCGACGAGTTCGATATCATCGTCGACTATCGCCGCGCCGAGACGGGCGAGAGCGAGACCGGCAAACTGCTCTATGCGGGGCTGATCCGCGGCGGGAAATCGAAACTCTCGATGCTCGAATGGACTGTCGACGGGCGGACGCAGTGGTTCGAGGCGTCGGGCGTCGGCGAACAGCGCGGCGGCATGGCGCGCCCGACCAACGGTCGCGTCACCTCGACCTTCGGCATGCGGCGCCACCCGATCCTCGGATACAAGCGCATGCACAGCGGCATGGACTTCGGCGGCGGCTATGGCGCGCCGATCCATGCGGTGACCGACGGCGTCGTGACGATCGCCGGGCGCCACGGCGGTTTCGGCAATTATGTGAAGCTCAATCACGGCAACGGGCTCGGCACCGGCTATGGTCATATGAGCCGTATCGCGGTGCGCCCCGGCCAGCGCGTCAGCCGCGGGCAGGTGATCGGCTACATCGGCTCGACCGGCCTCTCGACCGGCCCGCACCTCCATTACGAACTCTATCGCAACGGCCGCGCGGTGAACCCGTCATCGGTGACCTTCGTCACCCGCGCGTTGCTCGAGGGCAAGGCGCTCGCCGACTTCCGCGCGCGCATCCGCGCGCTGACCGCGATCGCGCCGGGCGCCGCGCTGACCCCGATCGCACCGAAGCAGGTCGAGGGGCCGAAGCTCGGTTCGCTGGCGGATGTGGCGTCGAAAAGGGTTGGTGACGGCATCTGATCCGGCATGGAAAGCGGCAATATCCATTTGCCGCGGGGCCAAGCGCCGCTATGCACCCCCCATGACCCAAGCCGTTTTCCCCGACCTGCGCCTGCGCCGCACCCGCCGCACGGGCTGGAGCCGCGCGATGGTGCGCGAAACGCATCTCTCGCCCGCGAACCTCATCTGGCCACTCTTCGTCTGCGACGGATCGGGCAAGGAAGAGCCGATCGCGAGCCTGCCCGGGGTGTCGCGCTGGTCGGTCGATCTGCTCGTCGAACGCGCGCGCGACGCGGTCGCGGCGGGCATCCCGTGCCTCGCGCTCTTTCCCTATACGCAGGCCGACCGGCGTAGCGAGGACGGCGGCGAAGCGCTCAATCCCGACAATCTGATGTGCCGCGCCACCGCCGCGATCAAGCAGGCGCTCGGCGACGATATCGGCATCCTCACCGACGTCGCGCTCGACCCCTATACCAGCCACGGGCAGGACGGGCTGATCGACGATGCGGGTTATGTGCTCAACGACGAGACGGTCGAGGTGCTGGTGGGGCAGGCGCTCAACCAGGCGCGCGCCGGCGCCGACATCATCGCGCCCAGCGACATGATGGACGGCCGCATCGGCGCGATCCGGCAGGCGCTGGAGGCCGAAGGCTTCGGCCATGTCCAGATCATGAGCTATGCCGCCAAATATGCCTCGGCCTTTTATGGCCCCTTCCGCGACGCGGTCGGCTCGCGCGGGCTCTTGAAGGGCGACAAGAAGACCTATCAGATGGATCCCGCGAACAGCGAGGAAGCGCTGCGCGAAGTCGCGCAGGACCTTGCCGAGGGCGCCGACAGCGTGATGGTGAAGCCTGGGCTGCCCTATCTCGACATCGTCCGCGCGGTGAAGGACAATTTCGCGGTGCCCGTCTACGCCTATCAGGTGTCGGGCGAATATGCGATGATCGAGGCCGCGGCCGCCGCGGGCGCGGGCGACCGTGATGCGCTCGTCCTCGAAACATTGCTCGCCTTCCGCCGTGCCGGCGCGTCGGGTGTGCTCAGCTATCATGCGCTCCACGCCGCGCGGCTGCTCGGCGCCTGATCCTGTGAGCGACAGCAGTTCGCCGCGCCGCTGGCTGTTCGTGCTGACGATCCTCGTCGGCAGCTTCCTCCTCTTCCTCGTCCAGCCGATGGTCGCGCGGATGGTGCTGCCCAAGCTGGGCGGCGCGCCGGCGGTGTGGAACAGCGCGATGCTCGTCTATCAGGCGCTGCTGCTCGGTGGCTACGCCTATGCGCACTGGCTCGGCCGCTTCACCGTGCGGCGACAGGCGACGATCCATCTCGCACTCTTCCTCGTCGCGGCGCTATGGCTTCCGATCGGAATTGCCGAGATCGCGCCGCCCGCGCCGGGGCAGGAGGCGCTGTGGGTGCCGCTGCTCCTGCTCGCATCGATCGGCCCCGTCTTCTTCGTCGTTTCGGCGCAGGCGCCGCTGATGCAGCGCTGGTTCGCCGCCGACGCCCGTGCCGGCGATCCCTATTATCTCTATGCCGCCTCGAACCTCGGCAGCTTCGCGGGGCTGATCAGCTATCCGGCGCTGGTCGAACCGGCGATGCCGCTCGCGGCGCAAAGCTGGGGCTGGACCGCCGGCTACGCGCTGCTCGTGCTGCTCGTCGCGGGTACCGCGGCCGCGCGCTGGCGCGGCGCCGCCGAAGCCCATGCCGACGATGCGGGCGAACCGCGCCCGACGCTGCGCCGCCAACTCCACTGGCTGCTCATCGCGGCGGTGCCGTCGGGGCTGATGCTGTCGACGACGACGCATCTCACCACCGACATCGTCGCGATGCCGCTGCTCTGGGTGCTGCCGCTCGGCCTTTATCTGCTGAGCTTCGTCATCGCCTTTTCGCGCCTGCAACGGGCAACGCAGATCGTCACGCTGCTGGCGCCTGTGGTGCTGCTCTCGGTCGGCGGGCTCGGCCTCCTGAGTTCGGGCGGCGGGTCGATGACGGTCGCGCTCGCCAGCCTCGCGATGCTTTTCGTCATCGCGGTCGCGCTCCACGGCTATCTCTATCACCTCCGTCCCGGCGCGCAGCATCTGACGCTCTTCTACCTGATCATGTCGGCGGGCGGCGTGCTCGGCGGGTTGTTCGCCGCGCTGTTCGCGCCGCTGATCTTCGACTGGGTGTACGAGCATCCCTTGCTGATCCTCGCCGCCGCAATGCTGCTGCCGCTGCCGGCGCTCTTCCCGTGGGACAAATGGCTGGGGCTCGAGGACAAGACCGCGCGCGCGGTCACGGTGCTGCTTGTCGCGGTCGCCGCCTTCGGCGCCTGGCATATGGTCGACGACTGGACCGGACGCGTCGACAAGGCCGTGACCGTCTGGGGAATCGCGATCTTCGTCATCGGCATGCTCGTCATCGGCTGGCGCTGGGCGTTCGTGTCCGTCCTCGCGCTGCTGATGATCGGCGTCGGCGGCTGGGACACGATCCAGGAAAGCTTCACCGGCGCGCGGGTGCGCAGCTATTTCGGCGTCTACACCGTCACCGACTATCCCGAATCGAACCAGCGCCGCCTCGCGCACGGCACGACGCTCCACGGGCTGCAGCGCACCGATGCCGCGCACCGGCGCGATCCCACGACCTATTACGGGCACCAGTCGGGCGTCGGGCTGACGCTCGACAAGGTCGAAGCGCTGGCGGGGCCGAACGCGTCTGTCGGCATCGTCGGGCTGGGGGCGGGGACGCTCGCCTGTTACCGCAAGCCCGGCCAGCGCTGGACGATCTTCGAGATCGACCCGGTGATGGTGGAAATCGCGCGCGATCCCTCCAAATTCACCTTCCTCTCCGATTGCGCCGGGGACACGCCCATCGTCATCGGTGACGCGCGGCTGCAGATCGCGCAGCAGCCGGCGGGCCGTTTCGACGTCATCGTGATCGACGCCTTCTCGTCCGATGCGATCCCGCTCCACTTGCTGACCAGGGAAGCGATCGGCATCTACGCCCGCGCGATGAAGCCCGACGGCATATTGCTCATTCACATCTCGAACCGCTTCTTCGGGCTCGAACCCGTGCTGGCCGAAGAAGCGCGCGCGCGCGGCTGGACCGCGGCGATCCGCATGGACCCGGGGCCGATCGGCGACGAATATGGCGACCTCACCGGATCGAACTGGGTCGCGCTGACCGCCACGCCCGAACGGATGAACGAATTGACCGGCGGTATCCGCCCGCGCAAGGACGCGATGGATCCCGATGCATGGGTGCCGCTCGAGGCGCGTCCCGGTTTCACCCGCTGGACCGACGATTACGCCTCGACGCTGCCGGTCCTGATCTGGAAGAATATCATCGGAGGCCGCGACGAATGACCGCCATCAGCATCATCAGCGTCAACGGCAAGACGCCCGTGATCCACCCCAGCGCCTTCATCGCGCCCGGGTGCAGGATCATCGGCGACGTGACGATCGCGGCCGACGTCAGCATCTGGTATAATTGCGTGTTGCGCGCCGACGTCAGCCGCATCGTCGTCGGCGCGCGGTCGAACATCCAGGACGGCAGCGTCGTCCATTGCGACGGTCCGATGCCGCACCGCCCCGAAGGCTTTCCGACGATCATCGGCGAGGATGTGCTGATCGGCCATATGGCGATGGTGCACGGCTGCACGCTGGCGGACAGGGCGTTCGTCGGATTGAAGGCGACGGTGATGAACGGCTGCCGCATCGGCAGCGACGCGATGCTCGCGGCGGGCGCGCTGCTCACCGAGAACAAGGAAATCCCCGATCGCGAGCTGTGGGCCGGATCGCCCGCGCGCCGCGTGCGCGAGATCGACGATGCGCAGGCGGCGGGGATGCAGATGGGCGTCGCGCATTATGTGATGAACGGCCGCATGCACAAGGCGGCGATCGAAGGCTGAAACGAAAAAGGCGCCCCGGTCTCCCGGAGCGCCCCTTTGTCTTCGTCGCCTGGCTCAGCTGAAGTTCACCATCGCATAGAGCATCGGGATCGACAGCAAGGTGTTCGTCCGCGAAAAGATCATCGCGGTCTTCGCGGCCTTCGCCTTCGTCGCATCGTCGGCCTCGACGATCCCCAGCGCCTTCTTCTGGTTCGGCCAGATCAGGAACCAGACGTTGAACGCCATGATCAGCCCTAGCCACATGCCGACGCCGATCAGCTTGTACGGATCCTGCAGGCCCAGCGCGGGCGCGAGATATTTGGCATGGCCGGCGATGCCGATGCCGAGCAGCACGGTGATCAACGCCGCCCAGCGGAACCAGAAGAGCGCGGCGGGCGCGATATGCTTCGACACGCCGGCTTTCAGCTCGGCCGGAATCTTGGGCATCGTCGGCATCTGGACGAAGTTGAAATAATAGAGCAGGCCGATCCACAGCACGCCGAAGAAGGTGTGCAGCCAGCGCATGATCGCGTTGCCCGCGGCGACCCCGTCCTCGAAATTCTGGCCGTTCAGGCACAGCATCAGGATGATCGCGAGCACGAGGCCCGTGCCCAGCACCGCGTGCAGGTTTCCGAAAAATTTGTCCATGGCAGTTCCCCCTGTTTATCGCGGCGCCGCGTGCGACCCGGAGCCGGTGATGCAGCTATGCCAGCCCAAGGGGGAAATGCATCAATTTTTGTTGGTGGCGGCCTCTTCGGGGACGGCGAGGCCGTTCTTCAGCATCACCGGCACCTGGCTCAGCGTGAAGAGGAAGGAGAGGGCGGTGACGCCCCAGACCTTGATCGTCAGCCACAGATCGAAGCTCATCTGCTTCGCCTGGATCATCTCGTACATCACATGGTTGGCGATGCCGAGCGCGGCGAAGAACAGCCCCCAGTTGCGCGAGAGGAGCAGCCAGCCGCGGTCGGTCAGCCCCTCGAGCGCCGACTGGAGCAGATATTTGAGCATCGGTCGCTTGAACCGGTATCCGCCGAGCAGCAGCACCGCGAAGGCGGCATAGATGATCGTCGGCTTCATCACGATGAATCGCTCGTCGTGGAACCATATGGTCAGCGCTCCGAAACCGAGGACGAGGATGCTCGACATCCACAGCATCGGCGAAATCTTGCCGAGCTTCCACTTCGACACCGCCATCGCGATGACGATCGCGACCATGAAGGCCACCGTGCCCTTGATCGCGGCGGTCGTCGCGGCGAATGCGCCTTCGCCGCCGGAGGAGAATTTATAGGCGAGGAAGAAGACGAGCAAAGGCCCGAAGTCGATCACGAAGTTGAGCCAGCCATGTTTCGCCGGCGGCGGCGCGGGGGCGGCTTCGGGGCCGCCCGGAAGCTGGTCGATCTGGTCGAGCTGATCGCTCATCTTATGTTTCCTGCAATGATGCCCGCGATCTCGTCCGCATCGAACGGGCGAAGGTCGTCGATGGTTTCGCCGATACCGATCGCGTGGATGGGAAGCCCGTGGCGCTCGGCGGCGGAGACGAGCACGCCGCCGCGCGCGGTACCGTCGAGCTTGGTCATCACCAGCCCGGTGACGCCCGCGACCTCGCGGAACACGTCGATCTGCGACAGCGCATTCTGCCCCGTCGTCGCGTCGAGCACGAGCACGACATCGTGCGGCGCGGCGGGATTGAGCCGGCCGAGCACGCGCTTGATCTTGGCGAGCTCGTCCATCAGCTCGCGCTTGTTCTGGAGGCGCCCGGCGGTGTCGACGATCAGCACGTCGATCCCCGTCGCGGTCGCCTGCTTCACCGCGTCGAACACGATGCCCGCGCTGTCGCCGCCCTCGGGGCCCGCCATGATCGGCACGCCGAGCCGCTCGGCCCAGACCTTCAATTGCCCGATCGCGGCGGCGCGGAAGGTGTCGCCCGCGACGAGCATCACGCCATAATCCTGTTCCTGGAACAGATGCGCGAGCTTGGCGATGGTGGTCGTCTTGCCCGACCCGTTGACCCCGATCACGAGGATGACTTGCGGGCGCGGGAAGGCGTCGATGTCGAGCGGTTCGGCGACCGGGCGCAGCACCGCGGCGATTTCCTCGGCGACGACCTTGCGCAGTTCCTCGGTGCCGTTGGCGGCGATGTCGCGGCGTTCGGCGAGGCGGCCCCGGATGCGGTCGGCCATCGCGGGGCCAAGGTCGGCGGTGATCAGCGCTTCCTCGATGCGGTCGAGATCGTCCTCGTCGAGCCGCGCCTTGCCGGTCAGCCCAGCGAGATTCTCGCCGAGCCGTTCGGAGGTGCGGCGAAAGCCGCCGAGCAGCCTTTCGCTCCAGCTTTTGCCGGTCATGCGGCGATATCCTTTGCTTGCGTAGGTGTCGCGACCATGCGGTCGCCGTCGCGCGCCGTCAGACGCACGTCGATGATGGTGCCGGGCGCGGCCGGGGCGGTCAGTGTCACGGCGGCGAAATTTCCGGCATGGCCGGTCAGTCCGTCGCGTTCGACGAGCATCGATGCGGCGCGGCCGACCTGCGCATCGAGCCAGCCCTGCCGCCGCCGCGCATTGGCCTCGCGCAGCATCGCGGCGCGCTCGCGCGCGATACCGCGCCCGACCTGCGGCATGCGCGCGGCGGGCGTCCCGGCGCGCGGACTGTAAGGAAAGATATGGCCGAAGACGATGTCGCAATCGTCTATCAGCGCCAGCGAGTTCGCAAACATCCCATCGTCTTCGGTCGGAAAGCCCGCGATCAGGTCGGCGCCGATCGCGATCTCCGGCCGCGCGGCCTTCAATCGCTCGATCAGCCGCACCGCGTCGGCGCGGCGGTGGCGCCGCTTCATGCGCGTCAGCACCATGTCGTCGCCCGCCTGCAGCGACAGATGGACGTGCGGCATCACGCGCTTTTCCTGCGTCAGCAAGGCAAACAGCGCGTCGCCGATCCGGTCCGGATCGAGCGACGAGAGGCGGAGGCGCTCGACGGGCAAAGCGAGCAATGCCTCGACCAGCGCGGCCAAAGTCGTGCCGCTGTCGTCGCCATAGCTGGCAAGGTCGACCCCGGTCAGGACGATCTCGCGCTGCCCGCGTGCCAGCGCCGTCCGCGCCGATGCAACCACCGCTTCCACGCTCGCCGACCGCGCCGTTCCGCGCGCAAGCACCGTCGCGCAGAAGGTGCAGCTATGCGAACAGCCGGTCTGGACGCCAAGGAAAGCGCGCGCATGGTCGGCGCCCGAGAGGGCCGGAGCATAGGGCAGCGCGCGCGTTGCGGCCGGCTTGCCGCCATAGCTTTGCGGAAGCCCTTTCGCGTCGTTCGGCACCACCCGCGCACCCATCGCCGCGAAAGCATCGCGCTCCAGCTCGGCCGCGCACCCGGTCACCACGACCTCCGCGTCCGGCCGTTCGCGCAGCGCGCGGCGCACCGCCTGTCGCGCCTGCCGCACCGCCTCGTCGGTGACCGCGCAGCTGTTGAAGACGATCGTGCCCTGTGCGCCTGCCGCCTTGACGGCCACGCGAATGGCCTCGCCCTCGGCGATGTTGAGCCGGCAACCGAAATTGACGACCTCTTGCCGGTCGACGGGGGAAGCGCTCATCCGAACTGCGTCCAGTCGGTCTCGCCCTCGTAAACGCGCGTCGCGGCGCCGCTCATCACGATCGGCTGGCCCGGCGCCCAGCGGATGATCAGGTCGCCGCCGGGCAGCGACACCGTAACCGGCGACTGCACCAGTCCGGCGCGGATCGCCGCGACCGCCGTCGCGCAAGCGCCGGTGCCGCACGCCTGCGTCAGGCCGACGCCGCGCTCCCAGACGCGCAGCTGGAGCTGATCCTCGCCGTCGAGGCTCGCGACATTGACGTTGACGCGCTCGGGGAACAGCGGGTCGGTTTCGATCCGCGGGCCAAGCTCGGCGAGCGGCACCGCGTCGGCCTCGGGCACGAAAAAGACGATATGCGGATTGCCGACATTGACCCCGGCGCCATGTTCCAGTTCGTCCCACGCCACGGGCATGTCGCGCGTGTCCATCGGCATCGCGAGCGGGATATGCTCCCAGTCGAAGACGGGCTCGCCCAGCGTCACTTCGGCACCGCCGTCGGCCGGCGTGACGCGCAGCATGCCGCCCAGCGTCTCGATCACCGCGGGCTTGCCGATCAGAGTCGCGACGCAGCGCGTCGCATTGCCGCACGCCTCGACCTCGCCGCCGTCGGCGTTGAAGATGCGCATCTTCACGTCGGCGCTGTTCGACGGTTCGAGCAGGATCAGTTGGTCGCACCCGATGCCATGCCGCCGGTCGGCGATCGCATGCGCGCGCGCCGGCGTCATTTCGACGCTCTGCTCGCGCGCGTCGATCACGACGAAGTCGTTGCCGAGGCCGTGCATCTTGGTGAAGCGGTCTGCCATAGTCCGCGCATGTAAGGGCGCGCGGGCGCGAAGTCTAGCGATGCGGCGGCATCACGCCGTCTTGCGCAGCGGCTCGTCCTCGCGAACTCCGGGATCGGCGGGCGGCACCTTCGGCGCGCGCAGCAGGCCGCGCTCGGCGAGCAGGCGATCGGTGTCGACCGCCGATGCGGCGCGGCCGAAATACCAGCCCTGGCCCTTCGAGCAGCCGAGCCGCGTCAGCTCGATCGCGGTCGCCTCGTCCTCGACGCCCTCGGCGGTGATCGGCATGGACAGGCTCTCGCCCAGCCGCACGATCGCGACGACGATCGCCTGCGCGTCGGCGCTGCCGCGCATCGCGGCGATGAAGCTGCGGTCGATCTTGATCCGGTCGAACGGCAGCGCGCGGAGGTGCGACAGCGAGCTGTAGCCGGTCCCGAAATCGTCGAGGCTGAGCGATACGCCCTGATTCTTCAGGCTGGTGACGATCGAACGGACGAGCGGCAGATTTTCGAACAGCGAGCTTTCGGTGATCTCGACCTCGAGCTGCGCGGCCGGAAAGCCGACCTCGACGAGCAGCTTGGTCAGCTTCTGGCTGAACCACGGATCCTTGAGCTGCTGCGGCGAGATATTGACCGCGAGCATGATCGACGGGTCCCAGCGCTTCGCGATCTCCATCGCATTGCGGACGACCTGCAGCGACAATTCGCCGATCAGGCCGCTTTCCTCGGCGACCGGAATGAAGCGTTCGGGCGGGATCATGCCATATTCGGGCGATTCCCAGCGCATCAGCATCTCGAAACCGAGCAGGCGGCCGGTGGCGATATCGACCTGCGGTTCGAAATGCGGAATGAACTCGCCGCGCGGCATGCCGTTGCGGATTCCCGTCTCGATCTGGTTGCGAACCTGCACCGCCATCTCCATGCCCGCTTCGAACCAGCAGAAGCGGTTCCGGCCCTCGTCCTTGCAATGATACATCGCGATGTCGGCCTGGCGGACCATCGTTTCCATCGTGATGCTGGTGTCGCCGGCCAGCGATATGCCGAGCGAAGCGCCGATACGGATCGGCTGGGCGTCGTGCATGATCTTGTTGTCGAGTGCCGCGACCAGCTCGGCGGCGAGCGCATCGATATCGGCGCGCGCGGCGGGCTCGAACGCCAGCATCGCGACGAACTCGTCGCCGCCGAGCCGCGCCTTGGTGGCGGTGGGCGGCAGGACGGCGGAGATGCGTTCGGCGGCGACCTGCAGCACGCGGTCGCCGGCGGCATGGCCGTGAATGTCGTTGACCGTCTTGAAATGGTCGAGGTCGAGCAGGAACAACGCGACCTGGCGTTTTTCGGCTGCCGCGCTGGCGATCATCCGCTGTCCCGACGACAGCAGCGCGCGGCGGTTGAGGAAGCCCGTCAGCGGATCGGTGTCGGCGAGATAGCGCGCGCGCTGCTCGGCCTCGGTGCGTTCGAGGATTTCGCGGTTGAGATCCTTGTAGCGGCGCCAGCCGAACAGGATCAGCGCGATGTTGAGTACCAGCGCCGTCGCCAACGCACGGTCGGGGCCGCCGCCGATGCCGATCAGGGCGCGCACGGCCGCCTGCATCACATTGCTGCCCGTCCCCACGAACAGCAGGATCGCGGCGACGACGATGCCCCCGGCTATGATGTCGCGTTTGGCGCCCTCGCTGCGGTCGAATTGCTTCGGCGTCGCTGTCATATGAATTTGTCCCACCCTTGCGGGCTTTATGGGGCGAAGCGGTGAAATTTGGGTTAAATGGTGGTCGGAAGCCGCTTTGGGGTGCTTGCTTTTGGCGGCCCTTTTGCGTAGAGGCTGCCGCGTTCGCGCGCATTTTGCGTTCGGGCGTATCGACATCCGCGACGGAAAACCTGTCCACGGATACCGCTGGTTGGCGAGGTTTCGCTCACCGGCGTGTTTTGCGTTGCGGGCGTCGAAAGCAAGGATTTTGGCTGTGTTCGATAGTCTGAGCAACCGGCTTGGCGACGTTTTCGGGAAGCTCCGCGGCCGCGGCGCGCTGACCGAGGCCGACGTGCGTGCGGCGATGCGCGAAGTGCGAATCGCCTTGCTCGAGGCCGACGTCGCATTGCCCGTCGTGCGCAGCTTCGTCGATCAGGTCACCGAACTCGCGATCGGCCAGAATGTCCTGCGCTCGGTCACCCCGGGTCAGCAGGTGGTCAAGATCGTCAGCGACGCGCTGACCGAAATGCTCGGCTCCGAAACCGCCGAGCTCGACCTCGCCGTCACCCCGCCCGCCGTGATCATGATGGTCGGCCTTCAGGGCTCGGGCAAGACGACGACGACCGCCAAGATCGCGAAGCGCCTCAAGGACAAGGAGCGCAAGAAGGTGCTGATGGCGTCGCTCGACGTCAATCGCCCCGCCGCGCAGGAACAGCTTGCCGTCCTCGGCACCCAGATCGACGTCGCGACCCTCCCGATCGTCGCGGGCCAGCAGCCGGTCGAGATCGCGCAACGCGCGCTGCAGGCGGCGAAGCTGCAGGGCTATGATGTGCTGATGCTCGATACCGCGGGCCGTCTCCACGTCGACCAGCAACTGATGGACGAGATGCAGGCGGTGTCGCGCACGGCGAACCCCGCTGAAACGCTGCTCGTCGTCGACAGCCTTACGGGTCAGGACGCGGTGCAGGTCGCGCAGCGCTTCACCGATCAGGTGCCGCTCACCGGCGTCGTGCTCACCCGCATGGACGGCGACGCGCGCGGCGGCGCCGCGCTGTCGATGCGCGCGGTCACCGGCAAGCCGATCAAGTTCGCGGGCACCGGCGAAAAGCTCGACGGGCTCGAACTCTTCCAGCCGTCGCGCATCGCCGGCCGCATCCTCGGCATGGGCGACGTCGTCAGCCTCGTCGAACGCGCCGCCGAGACGATCCAGGCCGAAGAGGCCGAGGCGATGGCGGCGAAGATGGCCAAGGGCCAGTTCGACCTCAACGACCTGCGTACGCAATTGAACCAGATGCGCCGCATGGGCGGGCTCGGCGCGCTCGCCGGCATGATCCCGGGCATCAAGAAGGCGCAGGCGCAGATGGCTGCGGGCGGTGCAGACGACAAGATGCTCGTCCACTTCGACGCGATCATGGGTTCGATGACCCCGAAAGAACGCGCGAAGCCTGAAATCCTGACCGCGAAGCGCAAGATCCGCATCGCCAACGGGTCGGGCACGACGGTGCAGCAGGTCAACAAGGTGCTGAAGATGCACCAGGAAATGGCCAGCGCGATGAAGAAGATCCGCAAGATGGGCGGGCTCAAGGGCCTCGGCGCGCTGTTCGGCAAGGGTGGCGGCATTCCCGGAATGGGCGGTATGGGTGGCGGTGGCGGCCTCCCCGGTCTCGGTGGAGGCGGATCGATCCCGCCCGAACTCGCCAATCTGATGAATAAAAAGAAGTAATTACACCCGAATTTCAGTTTAGAAGGTAAAGGAAGATATCATGGCAACCTCCATTCGCCTCGCACGCGGCGGTTCGAAAAAGCGTCCCTATTACAAGATCGTCGTCGCCGATTCGCGCAGCCCGCGCGACGGCCGCTTCATCGAACGTATCGGCAGCTACAACCCGCTGCTCGCCAAGGATAATCCGGAGCGCGTGAAGCTCGACGCCGACCGTGCGAAGCATTGGGTTTCGGTTGGCGCGCAGCCGACCGACCGCGTCGCCCGCTTCCTCGACGCCGCGGGCGTCCTCGAACGCGCCGTCCGCAACAACCCGAACAAGGGTGTCCCCGGCGAAAAGGCCAAGGAACGCGCCGAAGAAAAGGCCCAGAAGCTGGCTGACGCCGAAGAGGCCGCCGCCGCCGCTGCCGCCGCTCCTGCTCCGGAACCCGAAGTCGAAGCTCCGGCTGAAGAAGCTGCCGCTGAAGAAGTCGTGGCCGAAGAAGCCGCCGCTCCCGAAGCCGCGGAATCAGACGCGACCGGTTCGGTGAAGAGCGAAGCGACCGCCGAAGCCGTCGCCGAAGCCGTTGCCGACGAAACCCCGGCCGACGCGACCGCGGCCGACGCGACCGCGATCGCCGAGGAAGTCGCCGAAGGCGGCCCGGTTGCAGCCGAAGCCGAAGAAGCCCCGGCCGCCGAGGAAGCGCCCGCCGAGGAAGCCGGCGAAGAAAAGGCCGAAGGCTAAATCTTGGCCGACGCAAATCGCCCCGTCACCCTCGCCGCCATCGCCG
Source organism: Sphingopyxis sp. (assembly GCF_016463645.1). GTDB lineage: Bacteria > Pseudomonadota > Alphaproteobacteria > Sphingomonadales > Sphingomonadaceae > Sphingopyxis. Next base: position 18,827 of record NZ_JAEMQX010000060.1, read on the forward strand.
GCGCGCATGGGGTGCGGGGCGAGGTGCGTCTCAAACTGTTCGGCGAAGGCGCGGAGGCTCTCCGCGCCTTTTCCGTTTTCGACGCGGGCGACCGCAAACTGACCCTCAGATCGGTGCGCCCCGCCAATCAGGGCGCGGTCGCGACCTTTGCCGAGGTCACCGACCGCAGCGCCGCCGAGGCGCTGCGCGGCACCGTCCTCACCGTCCCGCGCTCGGCGCTGCCGCCGCTCGGGCCGGGCGAATATTATCACCACGACCTCATCGGCCTGCCGTGCGTGTCGACCGACGGCGCGGCCATCGGCCATGTCGCCGCGGTCGAGAATTTCGGCGCGGGCGATATCCTCGAAATCGAAAAGTCCGACCGCAAGCGCTTCATGGTGCCGATGACCGCGCAGGCGGTGCCGGCGTGGAACGCCGACGGCGTGACCGTCAACGCGGCGTTCGTCGAATAGCCGATTGTCCTGACCGGCCATTCTGATAGCCACGGCGCACAACGTCGGGGAGACTGTCATGCACTGGAAACCGGGTTTCGCTTTCGCTCTCATGCTCGCAGGCGCGATTCCCGCCGGCGCGCAGGAACCCGCACCCAAAACCCTCGACCAGCTCGCGCCCGAAATCGACGCGCTGTTCGCAAAATATCAGGCCGAACAGCATATCCCCGGGCTAGTCTACGGCGTCGTCAAGGACGGCAAGCTCGCCTATGTGAAGGGCCTCGGCGTCCAGAACATCGCCGACAGGCGCGCGGTGACCGCCGACAGCCTGTTCCGCATCGCCTCGATGACCAAGGCGTTCACCGCGCTCGCGATCCTCAAGCTGCGCGACGACGGCAAGCTCCGCCTCGACGACCTCGCCGAGCAATATGTGCCCGAGATGAAGGGCTGGACCTATCCGACGAAGGACAGCCCGCGCATACGGATCAGGGATCTGCTCCAGCATGTCGGCGGCTTCGTCACCGACGACCCGTGGGGCGACCGGCAACAGGTGTTGCCGCAAGCCGACTTCACGAAGATGATCGCCGCCGGGGTGCCGTTCAGCCGCGCGCCGCAATCGGCCCACGAATATTCCAACTTCGGCTATGCGCTGCTCGGGCGGATCGTCACCAACGCCTCGGGCATGGCCTATACGGATTATGTCCGGCGGACGATCCTGACCCCGCTCGGCATGACGAGCAGCGGTTTCGACGCGCCGAAAGCGCCCGAGGCGCGCTACGCGCTCGGCTATCGCTGGGAAAATGACAAATGGACCGCCGAGCCCGAAATGATCGACGGTGCGTTCAACAGCATGGGCGGGCTGCAGGTCAGCGCGAACGACTATGCCAGATGGGTCGCCTTCCTGCTTTCGGCGTGGCCCGCGCGCGACGATCCCGATACCGGCCCGGTCAGGCGCGCGACGGTGCGCGAGATCGCGCAGGGCCTCAATTTCACCTCGGTCGTCAATCGCACCGGCGCGAGCGGCGGCGATGCGTGCAAGCTGTCGAGCGCCTACGGCATGGGCTGGCGTGTCGCGCAGGATTGCGACCTCGGCCTCACGCTTGCGCACGGCGGCGGCTATCCGGGGTACGGCAGCCATGTGATGCTGATGCCCGACTTTGGTGTCGGCGTCTTCGCGCTGGCGAACCGGACCTACGCGGGGCCGTCGGCGCCGGCTTGGGACACGGCGGTGGCGATGGACGAGGCCGGCCTGCTCGAGCCGCGTGCCGTTCCCGTCGCCCCGGCGGTCGCCGGGGCCTATGTGGCGGCAAAAGCGGCTTATGCCGCCGGCGACCTTGGCCCGCTTCGGGGCAAGCTCGCGATGAATTTCCTGATGGATCGCTCGGCGGACACCTGGAAAGCCGAACTGGCGAGGCTGAAAGCCGCGGTCGGCGAATGCCCGACCGACGAACCGCTCGCGCCGATGGGCGCGATGTCGGCCGCCTTCAGGCTCAATTGCGACAAGGGCAGGCTCGACGGGCTGTTGCTGCTCGCGCCGACCGCGCCGGCGACGGTGCAGGCGCTACGCTTCCGCGTCGTGCCGCCCGAAGCGCCATGATCCGACAGGGAATGTGAACGGGGTGAGGCTTTTGCAAGGGACAGCCTCACCCCGTTTTCGCCCTGGACCTTCGAGAGGGGAGGACAGGGAATTATCGTGCGCGGCGCGGGCTGATGCCGCAGCGTGCGGCCGCGCGGGTGAAGAAACTGTCTTCGCCCGGCGCGCTCGCCGGACCCATATATTCGCCCATGCGGCGGAAGGGTTCGGCCAGCCATTTGATGGCGCGGGTGATATCGGCGCTGAAATGATCATGACCGTCATTCCAAACGCGCATGAACTGCTCGTCTTTCATCGCTCATCTCCTTTCGCTTCGGTGCAGCCTGAATGCGCCCTTTCGCACCGCGCCGCCAACAAAAGGCGTAGACCATGATATAAGGCCTGCTTATAAGGTCGCATGTCCCGCCTGCCGCCGCTTGCCGCCATACGCACCTTCGAGTCCGCCGGACGCTTGCAGAATTTCTCGCGTGCCGCCGAGGAGCTGGGGCTGACGCAGGCGGCGGTAAGCTATCAGATCCGCCAATTGGAAGACCGGCTCGGCCGTGCGCTCTTCGTGCGCGAGAAGGGGCGGGTGCGCCTCTCCGAAACGGGGCAGCGGCTGCTTCCCGCGATCAGCAACGCCTTTGCCACGATGGGCGACGCCTTCGCCGCGCTCGGCAGCGACGAGGCCGACGTGCTGACGATCAACGCCGCGACCAGCTTCGGCGGCACATGGCTCAGCGCGCGCATCGGCAGCTTCCAGCTCCAATATCCCGAACTCGCGGTGCGCATGGCGATGAGCAATCAGCTGATCGATTTCGATGCGTCGAACGTCGATGTCGCGATTCGCATCGGCAAGGGCGTGTGGCCGGGTCTGCGCAGCGATTTCCTGATGCGCCAGTATCTCGCGCCGATCGCCTCGCCGGCTTTTATCGGGGAGCATGATATCCGCGAGCCCGCCGACCTGCTCCGCGTCCAGCGGCTCGCGCCGAACGACAGCTGGTGGGCCGAATGGTTCGCCTTGGCAGGGGTCGAAACGCCGCCGGTGCCGTCGCGCCGCGGGATCGAGCTCGACAGCCAGCTTCAGGAAGCGAGCGCGGTGCAGGCGGGATTCGGCGTCGCGATGATGACCCCGCTCTACTGGCAGGCCGAACTCGCGAGCGGACGGATGGTCCAGCCCTTCGACACTCTCTATGTCTCGGCCTCATCGGGCATGTGGCTCGTCCACCGCGACAACCGCGTCGGGGTGCGCAAGATCGAGCGCTTCCGCGAATGGCTGCACGCCGAGATCGGCAAGGATCGCCACCTGCTCCCCGACGCGGTATGGGAGCCGCCTTCATGAACCTGGTTTCGGCCATATCCTTGATCTGCTTCATTCTGGCCATGCAGCTCGGGACGATGCTTCTGTACCGCGCGTCCTTGCGTCGTGCGGGCAGGGGCGGGGTTGGCTTCCGGGAAATGGCCATTGTCGCTCCCGCGATTGTACCGACATTGTTGCTGATTCCGGTTGTGATCGGATTGTGGCTCTATTCGGCCGCTTTTGGCTGGAAATTTGCCATTTCCTTTCTTTGGTGGGGGCCGGTCGGCGCGATTTTGGCGTGGTTGTCGGGGCACGGCTTGATGCGCTGGACTTGGCGTCAGATTTCTGTTGAGCGCCGACCATGACTTTCACCGCCGTTCCCCTCACTCTCTATCCCGACATGTTCCCCGGCCCCTTGGGGCACAGCATGGCGGGGCGCGCGC
>NZ_JAEMQX010000061.1 GCF_016463645.1 Sphingopyxis sp.
GCCGCGTCTATTATTCGGCGTACAGCCCGATCCCCGATGCGAGCAGCGACCTGCCCCCGGTGCGCCCGCCGCTGCTGCGCGAACACCGGCTGTACCAGGCCGACTGGCTGCTGCGCTTCTATGGCTTCGAGCGCGCCGAGATCATGGAGGGCGCGCGCGGCGGCATGCTCGACCTTGCGATCGATCCCAAGCTTGCGTGGGCGCTGATGCGCCGCGAGGCCTTTCCCGTCGACATCAACCGCGCGCCGCGCGAACTGCTGCTGCGCGTGCCGGGGCTGGGGACACGCGCGGTCGACCGCATCGTCGCGGCGCGGCGATTGGGCAAGCTGCGGCTCGGTGACCTCGCGAAGCTGACCGCGTCGGTGAAGAAGGTCTTGCCGTTCATCGTCACCCTCGACTGGCGGCCGGGCAAGCTCACCGATGGCGCCGACCTCCGCGCGCGCTTTGCGCCGCCGGCCGAGCAATTGGCGCTCGCGCTGTGAGGGAGGTCGTTCTGAACGAGCCCGGCGATTTTGCCGAATGGCGGAATGCGGCGCGGGGGTTGCTTGCGAGTGGCGTCGCGCCCGAAGATGTGAGTTGGCGGGGCAGCGCGGAGGGAGCTTCGCTGTTCGGTGATGAAGCGGTGGTGGCGCCTGCCGGCGCGGTGTCGCTGCCGCGTGAATTGCTCGAAATCGCGAAGCGTGTGATCTGCCATCGCGATGCGGAGGTACCCGCGCGACTCTACCGGATCATCTGGCGCGCGGCGCGCGACCGACAGTTGCTCGCGCGGGCGACCGATGCCGAGGTCAACTGGCTGCGAAAGGCCGACAAGGCGATCCGCCGCGATGTGCACAAGATGCACGCGTTCGTACGCTTCCGGCGGCTGGGCGAAGAGGCGGGACGTGAGAGTTTTGCCGCATGGTTCGAGCCCTCGCATCGCATCCTGCGGCTGACCGCGCCCTTCTTTCAGCGGCGTTTCACCGGCATGGACTGGGCGATCGTGACGCCCGATGCGCGCGCGATCTGGAAAGGCGAGACGCTCGTTTATGGTCCGGGCGGTACGAAGGATGACGTACCCGACAGCGATGTGATCGAGGATCAATGGCGCACCTACTATGGCGCGATCTTCAACCCCGCGCGCGTGAAGATCGACGCGATGCGCGCCGAGATGCCGAAGAAATACTGGAATAACCTGCCCGAGGCGCAGGATATCGCGCCGTTGCTCGCGGGCGCCGGGGCACGGGTGGAACGCATGCGCGAAGCGGCCGTTTCTCTGGCGAACCCCCTGACCGATAAATGGCGGACGCGCGTGCCCGACGAACTGGCCCCCGATGACGACGTGAAGACGCTGGGCGAGCTGGCGCGCGCGGTCGATCGCTGCACGCGCTGCCCGCTCTATTGCAACGCGACGCAGGGGGTGGCGGGCGAGGGGCCGAAGACGGCGCGGATCATGCTCGTCGGCGAACAGCCGGGCGATCAGGAGGATCTGCAGGGCCGGCCCTTTGTCGGTCCGGCGGGGCAGGTGCTGGACGAGGCGCTGGAGGAAGCGGGGCTCGATCGCACGCGGCTGTTTCTCACCAACGCCGTCAAGCATTTCAAGTTCGAGCCGCGCGGCAAACGGCGGCTCCACCAGAATCCGACGAGCGCCGAGATCGACATCTGCCGCTGGTGGCTCGACAAGGAACGCGCGCTGGTGCAGCCCGACCTGATCGTCACGCTGGGCGCGAGCGCGCTGCGCGGGGTGACGGGGAGGAGTGCGAGCATCAGGTCGATGCGCGGCGCGGTGCATGAACTGGAAGGGGGGAGCAAACTGATCGCGACGATCCATCCGTCCTTCCTTTTGCGTATGCCCGACCGCGAACGCGCCGCCGAGGAACGCAAGGCGTTCGTCGCCGACCTGATCCGCGCACGGAAACTTGCCGCCTGATGGCGAAGACGAAGACCTGGATCGAGCCGCATCCGGGCGGCATCTACGTCAAGCCCGCCGACCTGTGGATCGACCCGTCGCGTCCGGTCGAACGCGCCGCGGTGACGCATGGCCACGCCGATCATGCGCGCAGCGGGCACGGCGCGGTCTTCGCGACCCCCGAAACGCTTGCGATCATGGCGCTGCGCTATGGCGTCGACGCCGAGGCGAGCCATAATCAGGCATATGAATATGGCGACGGGTTCGAGCGCGGCGGGGTGCGCTTCAGCTTTCACCCGGCGGGGCATGTGCTCGGCAGCGCGCAGATATTGATGGAATATCGGGGCGAGCGGATCGTCGTCACCGGCGATTACAAGCGCCGCGCCGACCCGACCTGCACGCCGTTCGAGGTCGTGCCGTGCGATATCTTCGTCACCGAGGCGACCTTCGGCCTGCCGGTGTTCCGCCATCCGCCGACGGGCGACGAGATCGCCAAGCTGATCGGCGCGGTGCGCGCCGAGCCCGACCGGTCCGTGCTCGTCGGCGCCTATGCGCTGGGCAAGGCGCAGCGGGTGATCGCCGAACTGCGCCGCGCGGGATGGCAGGCGCCGATCTATATCCACGGCGCGCTCGAGAAGATGTGCCAGCTTTATGCGGTGCACGGCGTCGACCTCGGCGAGCTGCGGCTGGTATCCGAAACCGACAAGGCCGAGATGGCGGGGCAGATCGTCCTCGCGCCGCCCTCGGCGCTGAACGATCGCTGGTCGCGGCGGCTGCCCGATCCGGTGACCGCGATGGCGTCGGGATGGATGCGTGTGCGCCAGCGCGCGCGGCAGCGGATGGTCGAACTGCCGCTGGTCATTTCGGACCATGCCGACTGGGACGAGCTCACCGCGACGATCGGGGAGGTGAACCCGAAGGAAAGCTGGATCACCCACGGCAGCGAAGACGGCCTGCTGCGCTGGTGCGAACTGACGCAGCGCAAGGCGCGCGCGCTGCACCTTGTCGGACGCGATCTGGAGGAAGAGGCGTGAAGCGCTTCGCGGCCCTGATCGACCGGCTGATCTATACGCGCTCGCGCAACTCGAAGCTCGCGCTGATCGTCGATTATCTGCGCCACACGCCCGATCCCGACCGCGGTTGGGCGATCGCGGCGATGACCGAGAGCCTCGATTTTCCGGCGGTGAAGGCGGGGACGGTAAGGGCGCTGCTGGCGACGCGGGTCGATGAGGAATTGTTCCGCCTGTCGCGGCACTTCGTCGGCGATACGGCGGAGACGGCGGCGCTGCTGTGGCCCGATGCGCCGGGGAAGAAAGCCGATCTCGGCGTATCCGAAGCGGTCGATGCGCTGGCAGCCGCCGGCCGCAGCGACGCCCCCGCGGTCGTCGCCTCGCTGCTCGACCGGCTCGATGCCGACGGGCGTTATGCGCTGCTCAAGCTGGCCTTGGGTGGCATGCGCGTCGGCGTGTCGGCGCGGCTCGCCAAACAGGCGTTCGCGCAGGCGTTTGGCGTGCCGGTCGACGATGTCGAGGAGCTTTGGCACGCGATCCCGCCGCCCTATGCGCCGCTGTTCGCCTGGGGCGAAGGAAGGGCAGAGCGGCCCGATCTCGCCGACGTCGCCTTCTTCCGTCCCTTCATGCTCGCGCATCCGCTGGAGGAGGAGAGCGTCGACCTTGCCGACTATGCCGCCGAGTGGAAATGGGACGGCATCCGCGTCCAGATCGTGCGTGCAGGCAGTGGGGGCGGCGGCGAGACGCGCATCTACAGCCGCGGCGGCGAGGAGATCAGTGCGGCCTTCCCCGAGCTGGTCGCCGCGTTCGATCAGGATGCGGTGATCGACGGCGAACTGCTCGTGCGCGGCGAGGTGCAGGGCGGTGAGGCCGCGAGCTTCAACGCGCTGCAGCAGCGACTGGGCCGCAAGGTGGTGTCGAAGAAGATGCTCGCCGATTACCCGGCGTTCGTGCGCGTTTACGACCTGCTCGCGGTGGACGGCAATGATCTGCGTGCCCTGTCATGGACCGAGCGGCGGCGGCAACTGGAGGCGTTCGTGCCTCGGCTTGCGGACAGCCATTTCGACTTGTCGCAGGTGATCGAGGCGACCGACTTTGGCGATCTCGCCGAACGCCGCGCCGGCGCGCGGGATGCCGCGATCGAGGGGGTGATGCTCAAGCGCCGCGACGCGCCGTATGTGGCGGGGCGGCGCGCCGGACTCTGGTACAAGTGGAAGCGCGACCCGCTCGTCGCCGACTGCGTGATGATGTACGCCCAAAGGGGCAATGGACGCCGCGCGAGCTTCTATTCGGATTATACCTTCGGATGCTGGTCCGATGCGGGCGAACTGCTACCTGTCGGGAAGGCCTATTCGGGCTTTACCGACGAGGAATTGAAGTGGCTCGACAAGTTCGTGCGCGACAACACGCTGAACCGCTTCGGCCCGGTGCGCGAGGTCGAAAAGTCGCTGGTGCTCGAAGTCGCCTTCGATTCGATCCATGCGTCGAAGCGCCACAAGTCGGGGCTCGCGATGCGTTTCCCGCGCATATCGCGTATCCGCCGCGACAAGCCTGCCGAAGAGGCCGACCGGATCGCGACGCTTCGGGCCATGGTGACCTGAAATTTAGCCCTAAAAATTGCGGTCACGGGGTTGCAACTCACGGGGAAGATACCGAGTTACACCCCCGAACACAAAAAAGGAGACTGCCATGACGATCGCCCATCCTCCCCTGCCGTACGCCCAAGACGCGCTCGAGCCGCATATTTCGGCCGACACGCTGGCGACGCACCATGGCAAGCACCACAAGGCCTATGTCGACAAGACGAACGCCGCGATCGAGGGCACCGATCTCGCGTCGAAGCCGCTCGAGGAGATCGTCCACCACGCCGAAGGTTCGGGCAACAAGGGCCTGTTCAACAATGCCGCGCAGGCGTGGAACCATGCCTTTTATTGGGAAAGCCTGAGCCCGTCGAAGACCGAACCCAAGGGCGACCTGCTTGCGGCGATCGAGCGCGATTTCGGCTCGCTCGACGATCTGAAGAAGAAGCTCAAGGAAACCGCGGTCAACCATTTCGCGTCGGGCTGGGCGTGGCTCGTCTCGCGCGACGGCACGCTGTCGGTCACCGACACGCACGACGCCGGCACCGAGCTGGTCGCGGGCATCAAGCCGCTGCTCGTCATCGACGTGTGGGAACATGCCTATTACATCGACCGCAAGAATCTGCGCCCGGCCTATGTCGACGCCGTGGTCGACGAGCTGCTCAACTGGGATTTCGCCGCCGAGAATTTCGCACGCGAGACGACCTGGATCTATCCGGCCTGATTTTGGGATCCTCCCTGTCGCGCAGCGATGGGGAGGTGGCAGTGCGAAGCGCTGACGGAGGGGCAACGGCGCAAACGTCGCCGCCCCTCCACCACCGCTTCGCAGCGATCCCCCGCCCCACGGCTGCACCGCAGGGAGGACCCCAAGTGTTCATCCGCTTGGACCTATCCCGATGATCGTGATCCGCCTATAGCGCCGCCATGACGATCAGCCTGTTCGAACTCTTCAAAATCGGTGTCGGTCCTTCGAGCTCGCATACCGTGGGTCCGATGGTCGCCGCGCGCCGTTTCACCGTCTGGCTCGACGGACAGGGCCTGCTGACCAGGACCGCGCATGTCGAAGCCGATCTTTACGGTTCGCTCGCGCTGACGGGGAAGGGCCACGCTGCCGACACCGCGGTCGTCGCGGGGCTGGCGGGCGAGATACCCGCCTCGACCAGCCTGGCCGCGATCAAGGCGCATTGGGACCGTGCGGCGAGCGAAGGTTTCCTCTATCTCCTCGGCCGGCAGCGTGTCCGCTTCCAGCCGACAAGCGACCTGCATTTCCAGATGAAGCAGCGCCAGCCGTTTCACAGCAACGCGCTCTCCTTCACCGCGCGCGATGGCGACGGCGAAATCCTCGTCAAGCGGATGTATTTCTCGATCGGCGGCGGCTTCGTCGTCGACGAGGACGAGGCGGGGCGCAACAGCCGCGGCGCCGAGGACGAGGTCGAGCTGCCCTTCGCTTTCACCTCGGGTGCCGACCTGCTCGCCATGGGCGCGGCGGCGGACAAGGGTTTCGCAGAGATGATGCTCGCGAACGAACTCGTCCACCGCAGCCTCGAGGAGGTCGAGGCGGGGCTTGACGCCATCGCCGATGCGATGGACGCGTCGATCGACGCCGGCTGTTCGAGCATGGGGGTGCTGCCCGGCGGGCTCAAGGTCAAACGCCGCGCCCCGCAGATCGCCGCCGACATCCGCGCGCGACACGAGCAGAATCTGTCCGATCCGATGGCGATGATGGACTGGATCAACCTGTGGGCGATGGCGGTGAACGAGGAGAACGCAGCGGGCGGGAAGGTCGTCACCGCGCCCACGAACGGCGCGGCGGGGATCATTCCGGCGGTGATCCGCTATTACCGGCGCAGCTATCGCGGCGACGCTGCGGGCGTGCGCACCTTCCTGCTCGCCGCGGGCGCGGTCGGTGCGCTCTACAAGCGCAATGCCAGCATCTCGGGCGCCGAGGTCGGCTGCCAGGGCGAGGTCGGCGTCGCCTGTTCGATGGCGGCGGCGGGGCTGACCGCCGCGCTCGGCGGCACCAACGCGCAGGTCGAGAATGCCGCCGAGATCGGCATGGAGCATAATCTCGGCCTCACCTGCGATCCCATCGGCGGCCTAGTGCAAATTCCCTGCATCGAACGCAACGCGATGGGCGCGATCAAGGCGATCGACGCCAGCCGCATCGCGATGATCGGCGACGGCACGCATGTCGTCAGCCTAGACACGGTGATCGCGACGATGCTGCAAACCGGCCGCGACATGCGCGACAAATATAAGGAAACATCCAAAGGAGGTCTTGCGGTCAGCGTCGTGGAGTGCTGATAGCCGGGCGAGAAGGAGACCGCCCATGAAGACCCGCGCCGCCGTTGCGTTCGAAGCGAAGAAGCCGCTCGAAATCGTCGAACTCGACCTCGAAGGCCCGAAGGCGGGCGAGGTGCTGGTCGAGATCATGGCGACAGGCATCTGCCACACCGACGCCTACACGCTTGACGGCTTCGACAGCGAGGGCATCTTCCCGAGCGTGCTGGGGCATGAGGGCGCGGGCGTCGTGCGCGAGGTCGGTGCGGGCGTCACCAGCGTGAAGCCCGGCGACCATGTGATCCCGCTCTACACCCCCGAATGCCGCCAGTGCAAAAGCTGCCTCAGCGGCAAGACCAACCTCTGCACTGCGATCCGGGCGACGCAGGGAAAGGGGCTGATGCCCGATGGCACGACGCGCTTTTCATACAAGGGTCAGCCGATCTTCCATTATATGGGCTGCTCGACCTTTTCGAACTTCACCGTGCTGCCCGAGATCGCGGTCGCGAAAATCCGCGAGGACGCGCCCTTCCAGTCGAGCTGCTACATCGGCTGCGGCGTGACCACCGGCGTCGGCGCGGTAATCAACACGGCGAAGGTGCAGGTCGGCGACAATGTCGTCGTCTTCGGTTTGGGCGGCATCGGATTGAACGTGATCCAGGGCGCGCGGCTTGCGGGCGCGAACAAGATCATCGGCGTCGACATCAACCCCGACCGCGAGGAATGGGGGCGCAAGTTCGGCATGACCGACTTCCTCAATTCGAAGGGCACGAGCCGCGAGGATGTCGTTGCGGCGATCGTCCAGATGACCGACGGCGGCGCCGATTACACCTTCGACGCGACGGGCAACACCGAGGTGATGCGCATCGCACTCGAAGCCTGCCACCGCGGCTGGGGCACCTCGATCATCATCGGCGTCGCCGAGGCGGGCAAGGAAATCGCGACGCGCCCGTTCCAGCTCGTCACCGGGCGCAACTGGCGCGGTACCGCGTTCGGCGGCGCCAAGGGCCGCACCGACGTGCCGAAGATCGTCGACATGTATATGACCGGCAAGATCGAGATCGACCCGATGATCACCCATGTCATGGGTCTGGAGGAGATCAACAAGGGTTTCGACCTGATGCACGCGGGCGAGAGCATCCGCAGCGTCGTCGTCTACTGAGGGAAAACAAGTCGTGTTCAGTCATGTGGCGCTGGGGTCGAACGACATCGCGGCGAGCAAGCGGTTTTACGACGCGGTTCTGGGCGTGTTCGGCGCGCCCGAGGGCGTGATCGATGAGCGTGGGCGGCTGATCTATATGCACGCCGGCGGCCGCCTGATCGTCACCCATCCGGTCAACGGGGGTGTCGCGGCGTGCGGCAATGGCCACACGCTGGGTCTTCTCGCGCCGTCGACCGATGCGGTCGATGCCTGGCATGCCGCGGGGATCGCGAGCGGCGGGACCACGGCGGAAGACCCGCCGGGCATCCGCCACGCCACCGAGGGGAGGGTCGTCTATCTCGCCTATCTGCGCGATCCCGCGGGCAACAAGCTGTGCGCCACGCACAAGATTTCGGGCTGACATGACCCGAGGGAGCGGGCCCGCCTATGTGCTGACGTTCAGTTGCGTCGATGCGGTGGGCATCGTCGCCGCCGTGACGGGGCTGCTCGCGACACGCGACGGCTTCATCCTCGACAGCCAGCAATATGCCGACCTCGATTCGGGGCGCTTTTTCATGCGCGTCGCGTTTCGCGGCGCGGGGCCGCGCTTTCCCGAGAGTTTCGCGGGAGTTCAGGACGCGTTCGCGCCGATCGTCGACCGCTTCGCGATGGATGCGCGGATCAGCGATACGGCGGTGAAGCCGCGCTTCGTGATCGCGGTGTCGCAGGGCAGCCATTGCCTCAACGACCTGCTCCATCGCTGGTCGACGGGCAATCTCGCCATCGATATCGTCGGCGTGGTATCGAACCATGAGGCGCAGCGGCGGTTGTCGGAATGGCATGGGGTGCCGTTCCACTATCTGCCGGTGAGCGATGCGAACCGGGCGGAGCAGGAACAGGCGATCCTCGATGTGATGACGCGTGGCGGCGCCGAATATCTCGTGCTCGCACGATACATGCAGGTGCTGTCGCAGGATCTGTCGGCGAAGCTCGCGGGGCGCTGCATCAATATCCACCACAGCTTCCTGCCGGGCTTCAAGGGCGCCAAACCCTATCACCGTGCGCAGGAGCGCGGGGTCAAGCTGATCGGCGCGACCGCGCATTTCGTGACGAGCGACCTCGACGAGGGGCCGATCATCGAGCAGGCGGTCGAGCGTGTCGATCACCGCGACAGCGTCGACGAGCTGATCCGCATCGGCCGCGATACCGAGGCGCAGGTGCTGGCGCGCGCGGTGCGCTGGGTCGCCGAGCAGCGCGTTCTGATCGACGGTCGCAAGACGGTGGTGTTCCGCTAGTTCGGCATTTTCGGTGAACAGCGACCGTTATCGTGGCTGGTCCTGACCGGACGGGCGGAGTAGGTATCGAATCGCAACCATAATCAGGAGGAGCGGAAACCCATGTACAGTCACAATATGGTCGGAGCGAACGACATCGAGGCGGCGCGGAAATTCTATGACGCGACCTTTCAGGCGATCGGCGGCAAGCCCGCGATCCAGGACGACAAGGGGCGCCTGATCTATATGCACAACGGCGGCATCTTCATGGTGACCGCGCCCATCGACGGCCAGCCCGCGACCGTCGGCAACGGCTGCACGATCGGCTTCGCGATGGAAAATCCCGAACAGGCGAAGGCCTGGCACGACGCCGGCGTCGCCGCGGGCGGCACCTCGATCGAAGACCCGCCGGGCGTGCGCGAGGGCGGCTTCGGGCAGCTCTATCTTGCTTATCTCCGCGATCCGTCGGGCAACAAGCTCTGCGCGTTGCACCGCGTCGTTTAAGGGTCGGTCATGCGCGGCGAAGCAGGGTTGCTGGACGATCTGGACGCGCTGGCGATCCCTTTCGTCGCGCATGAGCATGTCGCGGTGTTCACCGTCGCCGAGAGCGACGAGGTGACCGCCGCGATACCGGGGGCACACACCAAGAATCTGTTCCTCAAGGACAATGGCGGCGTCTATTGGCTCGTCACCGTTCCCGGCGCGGCGCGCGTCGACCTGAAGGCGTTGCCGACCGCGATCGGCAGCAAGCGCGTGAGCTTCGGCAAGGCCGAGGATATGGAGCGGCTGCTGGGGATCGCGCCGGGATCGGTGACGCCGCTCGCGGCGATCAACGCCGAGCCCGGAAGCATCACGGTGGTTCTCGACGCCGGGCTGGCGGCGGCCGGGAGGGTCAATGTCCACCCGCTCCGCAACACCGCGACGATCGGCCTTTCGGGAGCAACCATCCTCGATCTGCTGCGGCATTGGGGACATGCGCCGCTCGTGGCGAATATTCCCGTTCAGACCGGACAGTAAAGCCGCCGAAGCACGAGGCTTCGGCGGCTTGTTTTCGCGACGATATGAACGCGATTATGCCTGGGGCTCGGGAGCCGGCGCGGGTTCTTCCGACGGAGCGGGCTCGTCGGTCGGCGCGGGCGCGGGAGCCGGTTCGGCGGTCGGCTCGGCAGTGGGGGCGGGAGCCGGAGCGGGCTCGGCGGTGGGAGCCGGCGCTTCCGGTTCCTGGGCTACGGCCAGCGGCGCGATAAGGAGGCTTGCCGCCGCAACGGCCATAATCGAAATCTTACGCATAAATTCCCCTAATGGTTGGGAGAGGTCGGTTCGACCCCGGAAAGACGCTCCGCTCGCCGGTTCCTCCGCAAGCCAAGCATATGCTTAATCTATGTTATATAAAGAAGTTCCCTCCCCATTCGCGAGCGGTGCGGTTGCACGATGAACGGGCCCGCAAGTGCGTCGAACCGAATTGGGCGCGCCCCGGATAATCTGCGAACGGCGGGTTGCACCGCGGGGACGCGCGCGGCACAAGGCGTGCATGACCCTCGAAACCCTTTCCTCCGTTCGCAGTCATGGCGGCACGCAGGGCGTCTACAAGCATGCGAGCACGACCACCGGCACCGACATGACCTTTGCGGTCTTTGTCCCCGACCATGAGCATGGCGCACGGCTGCCGGTGCTCTGGTATCTGTCGGGGCTGACCTGCACCCACGCCAATGTGATGGAGAAGGGCGAATATCGCGCCGCCTGCGCCGAGCATGGCGTGATCTTCGTCGCCCCCGACACGAGCCCGCGCGGCGAGGGCGTTCCCGACGATCCGGAAGGTGCGTGGGATTTCGGGCTCGGGGCCGGCTTCTATGTCGATGCGACCGAGGAGCCGTGGGCGAAACATTACCGGATGCGCTCGTACGTCGAGGACGAATTGCCCTCGCTGGTGCTGCGCAATTTCGCGAGCGCCGATCTGTCGCGGCAGGCGATCACGGGCCATTCGATGGGCGGGCACGGCGCGCTGACGATCGGACTGCGCAATCAGGACCGCTTCCGCTCGGTCTCGGCCTTTTCGCCGATCGTCGCGCCGCTCCATTGCCCTTGGGGCGAGAAGGCGCTCGGCAATTATCTGGGGCAGGAGCGCGAGGACTGGTACGCCTATGACGCGTGCGCGCTGCTCGACCAGGGGCTGCGCGTTCCCGACCTGCTCGTCGATCAGGGCGAGGCCGACAATTTCCTCGCCGAACAGCTCAGGACCGGGCTGCTGGTCGAGGCGTGCGAGCGCAACGGGCAGAAGGCCGAAATCCGCATGCAGCCGGGCTATGACCATAGCTATTATTTCATCTCGACCTTCATGGCCGACCATATCGCCTGGCATGCCGAGCGGTTGAAAGCCTGATTTATCTCCTTCCCGAGGAGGGGCGGGCTTTTAGCGAGGTTCCGGAATCAACAGGGTGGATCCCGTCGTGCGCCCGGCTTCGAGATCGGCGTGCGCCCTCGCCGCGTCCCCGAGCGAATAGCGCTGACCGACGGTGACCTTCACCGCGCCGCTCTCGATCATCCCGAACACCCGCGCGGCGCCCGCGGCACGCTCGCCGGGATGCAGATAATAGTCGAACAGCGTGGGACGGGTGACGAACTGCGAGCCGTGCTGCGCGAGGATGCCGAGGTTGACGCCGGTCACCGGGCCGCCGGCATTGCCGTAGCTGACGATCAGTCCGCGCCGCGCGGTCGCTTTCAGGGAAGTCGCCCAGGTTTCCATGCCGATGCCGTCGAAGGTAACGGGGACGCCCTGACCGTCGGTGATTTCGCGGACGTGCGCGGCAACGTCTTCGTCCCTGTAGCGGATCACATGGTCGGCGCCGGCTTCACGCGCGGCATGTTCCTTCGCTTCGGTGCTCACCGTGCCGATCACCGTCGCGCCGATCGCCTTCAGCCACTGGACCAGGATCAGCCCGACCCCGCCAGCGGCGGCATGGACAAGCGCCGTCGTACCGGCCTCGACCTTCGCGCAGCGCTCGACGAGCGCTTCGACGGTGCAGGCCTTGAGTAACGCCGCTGCCGCGGTTTCGTCATCGATGGTCGCGGGGAGTTTGAACAGCGAGGAGGCGGGAACGAGCCGCGCCGATGCATAGGCGTTGCGCTGCGGGCCGAAGGTCGCGACGCGGTCGCCGGGCTGGAGGCCGTGGACGTCGGGGCCGACCGCGATCACCTCACCCGCAGCTTCGACACCGAGCCCGCCGGGCAGCTCGACCGGGTAGGTGCCGTCGCGATGATAGGTGTCGATATAGTTGAGCCCGACCGCGGTCTGGCGCACGAGTACCTGACCGGGGCCGGGATCGCCGAGCGTGACCTCGCGCCAGTCGATGACCTCGGGCCCGCCCTGGCTTTCGATGAAAGCTTCAATCGCCTGCATGCGCCGCTCTCCTGCTGATCCGCCCCATCTGGGGCGCAGGTGTGAGCGGCGCAAGGGTGAAGCGATGAAAGCCACTCGCCTTCAGGCGAAGACGCTCAATATTTTCCCTGCTTGCGCGGGCCGCGCTGACCGAAGGGTTTCGGCTTGTAGCGATCGGTCGGGCCACCGGAGTGGCTCGCGCCGCGGGGCTTGCGCGGACCGTCGCCGCGCGGACCATCCTGGCGCGGGCCGCCGTGGCGAGGGCCGCCCTTGTGCGGGCCCTTCTCACGGCGCGGCGGGTAGGTGTCGCCGCCGGGTGCGGGGGTGATCGCGACGCCTGCGTCATCCTCGCCGTCCTGATTGGCCGTGCGCTGGATCGCTTCGGCGAAGCGGTCGGCGATGGCGAGCGGGATGTTGAACAACGTCTCGCTCGGCCCGATGCGGATCGCGCCGATTTCATGCTTGGTCACATGGCCGCGGCGGCAGAGCAGCGGCAGGATCCAGCGCGGGTCGGCGTTCTGGCGGCGGCCGATGTTGAGGCGGAACCAGACGCTGTCGTCGAACTGCTCGCGATGCTGGCCGCGGTCGGGGCGGTCGCCGCGCTCGAAGCGTTCACCGCGCTCGCCCTTTTCGCGGCGCGCGGGCGGGCCGTTGTCGATCAGGTCCTCGGGCGGCGGCATCAGCGCGCGATGCGCACGCACCAGCGACGCGGCGATATCCTCGGGCGAACGCTCGGCCATCAGGCGCTGTGCGAGTTCAAGATCCTCGGCCTCATGCTCGACGGGGGCAAGCAGCTTTTCGATCAGCCGTTCCTGATCGCGCTGGCGAACGTCGGCCGCGGTCGGCGCGTTCATCCACTCGGCCTCGATCTTCGCACCGCGCAGCATGCCGTCGACGCGCCGGCGGCGCGGATAGGGGACGATCAGGACCGCGGTGCCCTTCTTGCCCGCGCGGCCGGTGCGGCCCGAACGGTGCTGGAGCGTTTCGGCGTCGCGCGGGATTTCGACGTGGATGACGAGGCTGAGGCTCGGCAGGTCGATACCGCGCGCGGCGACGTCGGTGGCGACGCAGACCTTCGCCCGGCGGTCGCGCAGCGCCTGCAGCGCATGGTTGCGTTCGTTCTGGCTATGCTCGCCCGACAGCGCGACGGCGGCGAAGCCGCGCTCGACGAGGCTGGCGTGCAGGCGGCGGACATTGTCGCGCGTCGCGCAGAAGAGCATCGCGGTCTCTGCCTCGTGCAGGCGGAGCAGGTTGATGACGGCGCCCTCGATATCGGCGGGGGCGACGGTCACGACCTGATAGGCGATATCGCCATGGCCGCGATCCTCGCCGACGGTCGAGATACGGAGCGCGTCGCGCTGGTAGCGCTTGGCGAGCTGCGCGATCGGCTTCGGGATGGTCGCCGAAAACAGCAGGGTGCGGCGCGTCTCGGGCGTCGCGTCGAGGATTTCCTCGAGGTCTTCGCGGAAGCCCATGTCGAGCATCTCGTCGGCCTCGTCGAGCACCGCGACGCGCAGCGCCTCGAGGTCGAGCGCGCCGCGTTCAAGGTGGTCGCGCAGGCGCCCCGGCGTGCCGACGACGATATGGACGCCCTGGCTGAGGTTGCGGCGTTCGCGGCTCGCATCCATGCCGCCGACGCAGGTCGCAATGCGCGCGCCGGCCTTGCCGTAAAGCCAGCTCAGCTCGCGGCTGACCTGCAGCGCGAGTTCGCGTGTCGGCGCGACGATCAGTGCAAGCGGCGAGGATGCGAAAGGCAGGCGCCCGTCCTCGATCAGTTCGTCGGCCATCGCGAGGCCGAAGGCGACGGTCTTGCCCGATCCGGTCTGCGCCGAGACGAGCAGGTCGCGGCCCTTGGCTTCGTCTTCGGTGACCTGCGTCTGGACGGGGGTGAGCGCTTCATAGCCGCGCGCGGTGAGGGCGTCCGAAAGGACGGGCGAGAGGTTTTCGAAAGGCATTTTGTTCTTCTTGTCCTGTGCGGCAAAGGTGCCGTGGTTTCGTTCTTCGCCGCCCGGGATTCGGTTCAGGTCTGCTGCCCGAGTCCGAACAATTGGGTCGTGGATGCTGAAACGGGTTCAGCATGACGAGGAATTGTTTGGGTTTTTCCTAAAGGGCCTGGCCCGCCGCGTATCCGCTGGCCCATGCCCATTGAAAATTATAGCCGCCCAGCCACCCGGTGACATCCACGGCTTCGCCGACCGCATACAGTCCCGGCACGCTTTTGGCCATCATTGTTTGCGAGGACAGGTTTGCGGTCGAAATTCCGCCGACGGTGACTTCGGCCTTGGCGAAGCCTTCGGTGCCGTTCGGGTGGAAGCTCCAGCGCCTGAGATGCGCTTCGGCATCGGCGAGCTTGCGGTCGGTCAAGGCGCCGAGCTCGCCGGAGAGCGCGAGGCGATCGGCCAGCGTTTGCGCAAGGCGGTCGGGAAGGGCGAGCGCCGATGCCAGCGTCGCCCGGGGGCGAGTGCGCTTGGCGTCGAGAAGCCAGCCGGGTGCGGCATCGGGCAGGAAGTCGATGGTCACCGGCTCGCCGTGGCGCCAATAGCTGCTGATCTGCAGGATCGCCGGGCCGGAGAGCCCCTTGTGCGTGAAGAGCGCCGCCTCGCGAAAGGCCGCCTTGCCAGCGCGGGCTTCGACGGGCGTCGCGACGCCCGAGAGATCGCGGAACAGCACGTCGCCGCCGCCGAGCGTCAGCGGGACGAGCGCGGGGCGCGGCTCGACGACCTTGAGCCCGAACCGGCGCGCGAGGTCGTAAGCGAAGCCGCTCGCGCCCATCTTCGGGATCGAGGGACCGCCGGTCGCGACGACGAGGTTGGGGGCGGCGAATTGCTGATCGCCGAAGGTCACGCGGAAAGCACCGTCGGCATGCGTCACTTCGTGCACCGGCTGGCCGCAGCGGACGTCGACGTTGCCTTTCGCGCACTCATCGAGCAGCATCGCGACGATCTGCCTCGCCGAACCGTCGCAGAAAAGCTGGCCGAGCGTCTTTTCGTGATACGCAATGCCGTAACGGTCGACGAGGGCAATGAAATCGGCGGGGGTGTAGCGTGCGAGCGCCGACTTCGCGAAATGCGGGTTCGCCGAGATATAGCGATCGGGCGCGGTGTGGATGTTGGTGAAGTTGCAGCGGCCGCCGCCCGAGATCAGGATTTTCCTGCCGACCCGGTCGGCGTGGTCGAGGAGCAGGACGCGCCGTCCCCGCCGCCCCGCGACCGCGGCGCACATCAATCCGGCCGCGCCGGCACCCAGCACGATGGCATCGCAAGTTGTCATCGAAGGTCTAGTGCAGCTTTGCGATCGGGAGGCCGTCGGCCTTGGCGCGGATTTTCACCGATTCCTCGCTGCGCGTCAGCGCTCGGGCGATGGCTTTCAATGCCATCCCCTTCTTCGCGAGCGTGTGGAGCTTGTCGATTTCGGCCGCGGTCCACGGCTGCTTGTGGCGCTCGAACCTGTCCTTCATGCCTGCGTCTCCGGATCGGTTTCGGCGGCGAGGACAAGGATCGCATCCTCCCGGCCCTGATATTCGACGCTTTCGCCCGCTTCGGCGCCCATCAGGGCGCGCGCGAGCGGCGCGGAGAAGGCGATCGACCCGAGCGCCGGATCGGCCTCGTCGCCGCCGACGATCGCGATCGTCCTTTCCGCACCGTTCAGACGACAGGTCACGCGGCTGCCGATGCCGACGCTGCCGGGGAGAGGCGGCGCCTGCACTTCGGCGGTCGCCTGCCGGGTGTGGAAATAGCGCAGACGGCGCTGGAGTTTCTTGCGCGCATCCTCGTCGGCTTCGCCGGCGATCGCGGCTTCGAGGCGCACGACTTCCTCGCCGAGCAGGCGCAGCCCGCGCGGAGTCACGAGGTTCGGCCCGACCGGGATCGGCAGCTCGAACTCGGGTTCCTTATGTTCGTCGTCGCTCTCGCGGCGAAAGGCTACGCTCATCGTCTCTTTCCTGATTGCGGGCCGCCCCTGACCCACGAAGGTGGCGACAAGATGGCGCCGGTGCTGGACAGGCGCAACCCTTGTGTGTTATGCGGGCAATACACGAAGGAGATTCCCGATGCGTAACTGGACGATGGCGGTTCTGCCGCTGGCCCTCGCGATGACCGTCACGGCGTGCAGCGCCGAAGTGACGAGCGACAGCAAGAATGGCAAGCGCACGGTGGAAGCGGGGCCGACGACGACGCAGAGTTATGACATCAAGGGCTTCACCGGCGTCAAGGTCGCGGGCCCCGACGATGTGACGATCCGTCGCGGCGAGGCCTTTTCGATCACCGCCAGGGGGCCGAAAGGCGTCATCGACGAACTCGAGATCAAGCTCGACGGCGACATGCTGTCGATCGGGCGCAGGAATTCGGGTTTCAGCTTCAGCAACGACGATAGCGACGTCGAGATCGCGGTCACGATGCCGGCGCTGCGCGCGGTCCGGCTGACCGGATCGGGCGAGGTCGAGGCCGATGCTGTCGACGGCGACGCGGTCGAAGCGATCCTGACCGGATCGGGAGACCTCAAGGTCGCGGCGCTGAACGGCAAGAGCGCCAAGCTCACCGTATCGGGATCGGGCGACATCGAGGTCGGCGGCGGCACGATCGGATCGGGCAATTTCGATATCACCGGATCGGGCAGCATCGCGGCGGGCGGCCTCGCCGCGACGACGCTCGACGTGTCGATCACCGGATCGGGCGACGTCGATGCGAAAGCGAGCGGCAGCGCCGATATCGCGATCCTCGGCTCGGGCGACGCGACGGTCGGCGGCGGCGGCAAATGCACGACGCGCACGATGGGATCGGGCACCGCGACCTGCAATTGACGCGGCTATGGCGCTGTCCGGCCGGAAAGGCTAGGGCTGCGCCATGACCAGCATTTCGCGCAATATATTGTGGGGAGCCGCGGTCGCGGCGATCGGCCTGCTTCCTGCCGGATCGGCTTCGGCGGTCGAGAAACGCTATGGCCTGACCAGCTTCGAGGCGATCGAGGTCAATGCCGACGTCGCGGTCGAGGTCGTGACGCGCGCGCCGGTCAGCGCGGTCGCGAGCGGCCCGCAGGATGCGCTCGACCGGCTGAGCGTCGAAAGCCGCGACGGCAAGCTGGTGATCAGCCAGCGCCAGTTCGCGGGCGACGACAAGCGCGGCCGTCCGCGCGGGCCGGTGATCGTCCGGGTGAATGCCGCCAATCTGAACAGCGCGACGCTCGCCGGTGCGGGGTCGCTGCAGATCGATCAGTTGAAGGGACAGCGGGCGGCGGTCGGGCTTCGTGGCCCGGGCCGGCTGACCGTCGGCCGGATCGCGACCGACCGGCTGCAGGTCGCGATGATCGGCAACGGCACGATGACGCTCGGCGGTGCCGCCAAGACCGCGCAGATGACGCTGTCGGGCGCGGGCGCGGTCGACGCGGGGGCGCTCGCGGTCGACGAGCTGATCAGCGACAGCGAGGGCGCGGGCGATCACACGCTGCGCGCGGTCAGGAGCGCGGCGATCACGTCGCGCGGGATCGGCAAGGTCGTGGTGCTGGGGCGGCCGGTGTGTACGGTGCGCAATGTCGGCAGCGGGCCGGTGACCTGCGGGTCGGGGAAATAGTTTCTGACCCGGCCGGTCTCGACCGGTTGCCGACGCAGAAGCTTTCCATCGCCTCGCGTGCCCTCCGTTGGCCGTTTCCGCAGGGGGTATTGACTTGGGCAGGCGCGTGGCGCCGAATGCGATTTCGATATCAAGGCGAGGGCGCGCGATGATGATATCCGGACTTCACCACAGGCTGATGTGCCGGCCCGCGGCGCGGCCCAGTCGGGCCGAAGCGCTTGCAGGCGCCAGCCCGTCATGATTGCCGCTCTGATGATCCTGAGCGCAGCGTCGGCCGGCGCGCCCGACGCGAGCGTCATCGAGTGGCTCCTTCTCCAGAAGGAATATTGTACCGCGACCGTGGACGGATGCATCGACAGCGACCGGCGGCAGGTGCATCCCAACACGCGCTATGCCGTCAGCAACGTCGTTTGCGAGGATCCGGAGTCGGACGAGCGGTCCTGGCGTTGCAGTTTCGACGTCAGGCAAACGCGCTGGATCGATGGCGAGCAGATCGGCGAGGTGGAATTCAGACGCATGACCGGGACTTTTGTCGCAGTGAGCGTCATCGACGGTGATGGGAAGAAGAAGACCCCCAGCATAATCTGGATGCAGCGCGGGGAGCAGTGAGTGCCGGACCGGTTGGAACGGTTCGTCGCCGATGCCTGGATCCGATCGGTTGCGACCTTCGATCATCCCGCTCCGGGGCTTGATCCGGGATGACGAAGATGCGTGGCTCCCGGACGGCGCCATCGCCTCCGCTGTTGTATCGGGACTCAGTGCCCCGCCGCGCCCAGTCCGTCGATCTTCTTCGACTGGCGCACGATCAGGCCGGGGAACCAGCGTGCGAGGCGCGACAGCCTTTTCGCCATCTTGCCGACCGTCGTGTGCACCGCGTCGCCGTGCACCGCCGACCACGCCGCTTCGGCGACGCGCTCGACCGGAACGATTTCGAACCCGCTGTCGGAAAGGCGGGTGCGCGCGGGTTCGTTGCTGTCGGCGCTGACCTGATCGAGCAGCGGCGTGTCGATGAAGCCGGGCATCAGCGAGCGCACGCGGATGCCGTGCTTGGCGAACTCGATCTCGAGCGCTTCGGTCAGGCCGCGCACCGCGAACTTGGTCGCCGAATAGACGGCGAGCCCCGCGACGCCATAGAAGCCCGACGCCGAGCCGGTGTTGAGGATCGTCGATCCGGGCGTCGCCCGGAGCAGCGGAAGCGCGGCATAGATGCCGTTGACGACGCCGCCGAAATTGATCGCGATCAGCCGGTCGGCTTCCTCGGGCGCCATGTCCATGAACTGCCCGCCCGATCCGATGCCGGCGTTGTTGAAGAGGACGTCGAGACGGCCGCCGCTCTGCACGGCGAAATCGTCGAGCGCGGCCTTCCACTGGTCGCGGTCACGCACGTCCATCACGTGGCGCGACGAGGCGCCCTCGGGAAGCAGCGCCGCGCTTTCATCGATCCCCGCGCGGTTGACGTCGGCGATGCCGACGAACCAGCCCTGCGCGGCGAAATGGCGCGCGACCGCGCGGCCGATGCCCGAACCGCCGCCGGTGATGAAAATCGCCTTCCGTGCCATCCGGCCTCTCCTTACATCGATGTCAATGCGACAAGATGCGAAGTTGACGTGCCCGTCAAGCGGCAATCGCAGCTTGGCAAGATCGGGGAGCGCTGGTTAAGAGAGCCCCGATGACCCGCGGCCTCCGTCCGATCCTCCTGTCGCTGCTGATGCTGTGCGCGGGCCTGTCGTTCCCGGCGCGCGCCGAGGTGATCGTGAGCTTTTACAGCCATGACTTCGGCGACCGTTTTCCGCACGCCTTCATCGTGATGAAGGGGACGGTCGATGCGACGGGCGAGGCCGTCGACAGCAATTACGGCTTCACCGCGGTGTCGGTCAGCCCCGCGATCCTGTTCGGATCGGTCAAGGGCAAAGTCGAATCGTCGAAGCCCGACTATATCGCGAAGAGCGACCGCCAGTTCGACGTGACGGTCGACGATGCGACCTATGCGTCGGTGCTGGCGAGGGTCGCCGAATGGCGCGACCGCGAGCAGCCGAGTTACAGTCTCAACAAGCGAAATTGCGTCCATTTCGTAATGGAGCTTGCCGAAACCGTCGGGCTGAAAGTCAATCGCAAGAGCAAATTGTTCAAGAAGCCGAAGAGTTTTCTGGTCGAGGTGAGGGGGCTGAATCCGCAACTGACCGCTCCTCCCGTGGTGCCAGACCCCTAGACGGCGCGTCGCTTTCACCCTATGTTCAGGGAACGGGGCGCAATATTTCGGCTCCGAACGGTAATGAGGGGCGATTCTTGCGGCTGTTGCTGACCCTTTTGGCATTGTTGACCGGCTTGGCGACCGCCGACCGGGCCGTTGCCGCGCCCGCCGTTCCGGCGGCGATGGGCGCACTGGTCCTGCTCGCCGAAACCGCGGGCAAGGCCGAGGTCAGCGATGCCGAGCGTCGCCCGACCACGACCGCGCTGGTCCGGCGCACCTCGAGCGGAAGCGGCAAGCCGCGCAAGGCCGCGCCGCCGCACCTTCCCGGCCTCCTCACCGGCAGCGACCGCGCGCTCGAATAGAGCGAGCCGTTCCCGCGCCCGTTTCTCAGGCGCCGCCCGAACCGGGCATGATTTTTGAATATCGCGCGGCCGCAGGCCGCCCATTTATCTGATATCCCAAGGAAAAATAGATGTTTTCTGGCCTTGCCAAGAGCCTGTTCGGCTCGTCCAACGACCGTTATGTCAATTCGATCCGCAAGATCGTCGACAAGATCAACGCGTTCGAACCCGGAATGCAGGCGCTGGGCGATGCCGAATTGCAGGCGCAGACGCAGAAATTCCGCGACCGCCTGGGAGCCGGCGAGTCGCTCGACGACATCCTGCCCGAAGCCTTTGCGACGGTGCGCGAGGCGGCGGTCCGCACATTGGGCATGCGCCATTTCGACGTCCAGATGATCGGCGGCGTCGTGCTCCACCGCGGCGAGATCGCCGAAATGGCGACGGGCGAAGGCAAGACGCTGATGGCGACGCTGCCCTGTTACCTCAACGCGCTCGAGGGCAAGGGCGTCCATGTCGTGACGGTCAACGACTATCTCGCGCGCCGCGACGCCGAATGGATGGGAACCGTCTATGGCTTCCTCGGCCTGACCACGGGGATCATCGTCCCCAACCTCAACGAGACGCAGCGCCGCGACGCCTATAACAGCGACATCACCTATGCGACGAACAACGAGCTGGGGTTCGATTATCTCCGCGACAATATGAAGTTCGACCGTCAGCAGATGGTCCATCGCACCTTCAATTTCGGCATCGTCGACGAAGTCGATTCGATCCTGATCGACGAGGCGCGCACACCGCTGATCATCTCGGGCCCGACCGACGACAAGTCGGAGATGTACGTCCGCGTCAACGAGGTCGTCCTCCAGCTCGTCGAGGAGGATTATGAGAAGGACGAGAAGTCGAAGTCGATCAACCTGACCGAGGAAGGCACCGAGCATGTCGAACGGCTGCTCGAAGCCGCGGGGCTGCTTCAAGGCAACAATCTCTACGACATCGAGAACACGCAGGTCGTCCATCACGTCAACCAGGCGCTGAAGGCGATCCAGATGTTCCGCATCGATACCGACTATATCGTCAAGGACGGCAAGGTCGTGATCATCGACGAATTCACCGGCCGCATGATGGACGGGCGCCGCTGGTCCGACGGCCTGCACCAGGCCGTCGAGGCGAAGGAAGGCGTCCAGATCGAGCCCGAGAACCAGACGCTCGCGTCGATCACCTTCCAGAATTATTTCCGCATGTATCCGAAGCTTTCGGGCATGACCGGCACCGCGGCGACCGAAGCGGCCGAATTCTTCGACATCTACAAGATGAATGTCGTCAACATCCCGACCAACCGTCCGATCGCGCGCATCGACGAAGAGGACGAGTTTTACAAGAATATCACCGACAAGTTCGGCGCGATCGCGAGGACGATCCGCGAGGCGAACGAGCGCGGCCAGCCCGTGCTGGTCGGCACCGTGTCGATCGAAAAATCCGAACTCCTGTCGTCGTACCTCGAAAAGGAAAATGTGCCGCACAGCGTGCTGAACGCGCGTTTTCACGAGAGCGAGGCGCATATCGTCGCGCAGGCGGGCCGCACCGGCGCGGTGACGATCGCGACGAACATGGCGGGCCGCGGCACCGACATCAAGCTCGGCGGCAACGAGGAATTCCGCATCGACGACGAGCTCAAGGACCTGCCCGAAGGCCCCGAGCGCGACGCCGCCGAGGCGCGGATCCGCGAGGAGGTCGCGATCGAACGCGAGGCCGTGAAGGCCGCGGGCGGGCTGTTCGTGCTCGCGACCGAGCGCCACGAAAGCCGCCGTATCGACAACCAGCTGCGCGGCCGTTCGGGACGCCAGGGCGACCCGGGGCTGAGCAAATTCTACCTCTGCCTCGACGACGACCTGCTGCGCATCTTCGGCCCCGACACGC
>NZ_JAEMQX010000179.1 GCF_016463645.1 Sphingopyxis sp.
TTTCTGCCTAGGCAAGGGGGAAGCGTAACCCCTACCCACGCTTCCCCCTTGCCTAGGCAGAAACGAACGAAGAAACAGATGTTTGCACAGTCCACCCTCTCTTTCCAGGCGCTGCAGTTGCACGTCGCTGCGTGGACGCTATATGACGGCGTCATCAGGGGGACGTATGGCGCAGGGCGAAGCGGCGCTTACCGGCAGAAGATGGCGTTCCAAAGCAAGCAATTCATGACAGAGTCGCGAGATCGATCGGGCGCCGTCCAGGGCATCGAAGGCGTGTTGCTTGCCAACCGCGACCGGATCGTGCGCTTTCTGGAGGTTCGTGGCGCGGGCGACGGCGCCGAGGACCTGTTCCAGGATCTGTGGATGCGGCTGACCGACAGGCCGACCGGGCCGATTTCCGATCCGCTGCCCTATGTCATGCGTGCGGCGAACAATCTGATGCTCGATCGGTATCGCTCGGCACGCCAGCGCGAGTTGCGCGACAAGGCGTGGGGCGAGGCCGCCGCGGCGAAGAGCCCCTCCACCGAGACTATGCTGATCTCGCGCGAGCAGCTTGCACTCGTCGAAACTGCCATCGCGGCCACCGGCGAGCGCCCGGCACGCATCTTTCGCCGGTTTCGTGTCGATGGCATTCATCAGCGCCAGATCGCGTCTGAACTGGGGGTCAGCCTGAGCACTGTGGAAGCCGATCTGCGCAAGGTTTACGCGGCACTCGCCGCGCTGAGGAGGCAGTTCGATGCAAGCTGATCGGACGAACGCCGAAGCGCGCGCAATCGACTGGCTGATCCGCCAGCGCGATCCCGATTTCATCGACTGGGACGGCTTTGCCGACTGGCTGGCCGAAGACCCGGACCATGTCGCCGTCTATGACGCGATCGCAAGTCTGGACCATGACCTCGACGCCCTGCCCGCGGCACAGGCGTCCTCGATCATCATCGTGCCAGAAACAGCGCGGCGCCCATCGCGGCGTGCCTGGTTCGGCGGCGCGATGGCAGCGGCGTTGGTCGGCGCGGTCACCCTGTCAGGCCTGAACCTGTTCGGCGGCGATAACCGGATCAAGACCATCGCCGGCGAGCAGCGCACGGTCGAGCTTGCCGACGGCTCGAAGATCGAAATCAACGGCGCCTCGGAGATCGAGATCGACCCCGGCCGACCCCGCTTCGCCCGGCTGGAATCGGGCGAGGCGATGTTCCATATCGTGCACCGCGAAGATGCTCCGTTCGTCGTCGAGACAGGCGACGCGAAGATTGTCGACCTCGGTACCGCCTTCAACGTCATCCGCCGCGACCGCCAGACATCGGTGGCGGTGTCGGAAGGCATCGTGCTCTATAACCCCGACAGCGACAATGTGCGCCTCGTCGCGGGCAAGGGCATCCAAGCCAGCGATGGCGACAGCAAGCCGCCGGCCGTGCAGGACGTCGATGTGGCGAACGTCGGCGGCTGGCGCAGCGGACTGCTCGTGTACAATGGCACGCCGCTTCCCGTCGTTGCCGAGGATCTGAAGCGCACCGCCGGCATGCAGGTGAGTATTGCGCCCGAGGCGGCCGAACTGTCCTTCCGCGGCGCGCTGATCGTCGACAAGAACCGGGACCGCACCATCGCCGACCTCGCCGCACTGTCGGGGACGAAGGCCGAGCGGCAGGGCGATGGCTGGATATTGACCCGCTGACGATGCCTTCGCGCCTTTGCCTTGCTGCAGCATCCATTGCGCTGTGCCTGCCTGCGCAGGCGCTGGCGACGGAGGAGCGCGCGTTCGACGTCCCCAAAGGCAGCCTGTCGACCGCGCTGCCGCTCATCAGTCGCCAGGCCGGTGTCAGCATCAGCGTCGTCGATGCAAGACTGTGGCAGGCTCGCGTCAAGCCCGTGCGCGGGCGGATGAGCATCGAAAAGGCGATCCAGCGCATGCTCGACGGGTCGGATGCGCGCGCGGTGCGGGTCAGCGCAACAAGCTGGCGCATCGAACGGCGCCCGGCACCGATCCGCGTTGCGAGGGCCGTGGCATCGCCGCGGCAGGTCCCGCAACCGCGTGCCCGCGAACCGTCGAACGATATGGTCGCGGCGCCGCACGACGAAATCATCGTCACGGCGTCGAAGACCGACCTTCCCCTCTCGCATTTCGCCGGCGTCGTCACCAAATTGGATGGCGGCGATTTGGCGTTCGGGGGCGAACGCGGAATGGACTCGATCCTCTCGCGCACCGCGACCGTCTCCTCGACCCATCTCGGCTCCGGGCGCAACAAGCTGTTCATTCGCGGCATCGCCGATTCGAGCTTCACCGGGCCGACCCAGTCGACCGTCGGGCAATATCTCGGCGATATTCGTCTCAGCTACAACGCTCCCGACCCCGACCTGCGTCTCTACGACATCGACAATGTCGAGATTCTCGAGGGCCCACAGGGCACGCTCTACGGCGCCGGTTCGCTTGGCGGCATCATCCGCGTCGTGCCCAAGGCTCCCGATCCGCGCGAGATGAGCGTGCAGGCGATCGCTGGCCTGTCGATCACCCAGCATGGCGCCCCCGGCGGCGACATCGCCGCGATTGCGAACCTGCCTGTCGGCGACGATGGCCATGCCCTGCGCCTCGTCGGCTATATGCTCACCGACGGCGGCTATATCGACAATCCGCTTCGCGGGCAGAACGATGTCAACCGCGTCCATGTGCGCGGCGGGCGCGGCACCTTCCGCATCGAGGCCGGCGACGACTGGACGGTCGATTTCGGCGGCATCTATCAGGCGATCACCTCCGACGACGCGCAATATGCCGACAAGGACGGCCCGCCGCTCACGCGCGCCTCGATGGTCGAACAGAATGCGACCGCGCGCTACGGCATGGGTACGATCGTCGTAATGAAAGACTGGGGCGACCTCTATTTCCAGTCCTCGAACGCCTTCATCGATCACCGCCTGTTCGAGCGCTTCGATGCCAGCCTGCCGGAAGCCCGGCAAGCAGCCGATATTTCAAACGGAGGCGTCCCCGCGCCGCCCTCAGTTGGAACAGTCGATGTCGCCCGCCTGTTCGCGCCCGCCCAGATCATCCCCCTCAACGACGTCCCGCGCGTGCTCGACCAGCATAACGCGACGCGGATGTTCGTCAGCGAGAACCGGCTGTCGCGACCCTATCGTGACGGGCTCGGCTGGGTCGTCGGCGCTAGCTTCATCGACAATCGCGCGCGGCAGAACCGCGAATATGCCTATGGACCGCTCCAGGCGATCCTTCCCGGCGTCACCAACCGCATCACCGAGTTCACCGGCTATGCCGAGGCGACGGTCGAAGTGCTGCCCGACCTCATAGCCTCGGGCGGCCTTCGCCTGTCGCACGCCCGGCTGGGCGGCGAGGCCGAGGGTGTGTCGTTCGCGCTTGCGCAGGCGAACCGCGCGACCACAGCCTCGCGTGACGAGACCGACCTCCTGCCTTCCTTCGCGCTCCTCGCGACGCCGCTGCACAATGTCCGGCTCTATGCGCGCTATCAGGAAGGCTTCCGGCCCGGCGGCCTGGCGGTCGATGGCAATTTCGTTCGCCGCTTCCTCAACGATCAGGTTCGCACGTGGGAGGCCGGCATGCGCTTCGGCGACAAGGGGCAGAGCCTGCTCGACGCCAGCATCTCGATCTCGCACAGCCGCTGGCGCAATATCCAGGCCGATTTCATTGACAGCGCGGGCTTCCCGACCACCGCCAATATCGGCGACGGCCGCATCACCAGCCTGTCGGGCGCGGTCGCGATGCGGCCGACCGATGCACTGACCTTCGAACTCGGCGCGGTCTACAACCACAGCCGGGTCGATGACCTGTCACCACAGATCCTGCCGGTGTTCGACGCTGCCCCCGCGCGCCTCGGCCGCATCCCTAATGTCGCGAGCCATGCGGTGCGGGGATCCGTCAACTACGCCACCGTGATCGGCGACGAGGATTTTCGCGTGAACGGCTGGGCCAACTATATCGGTCCGTCGCGGCTCGGGATCGGACCGGTACTCGGAGAAAGCCAGGGCGATTATGTCGACACCGGGCTTGCGATGCGCGTCGGCAACGACCGCCGCGGCCTGTCGCTGACGCTCACCAACCTGTTCGATTCGCGGGGCAACCGCTTTTCGCTCGGGACCCCCTTCGTCGAAGGCAATGAGGGTTTCCTTACCCCGCTGCGCCCGCGCACGCTCCGGGTGGCGATCGACGTCGCCTATTGAGGCGACGCCGACGGCATTTCCAAATCAGTCCGCGAGCGCGATCCGTTCATAGCGGTCCATATGATGATCGACGCTACCGAACTGGCCCTCGATCATCGTCGCGCGCTTGAAATAATGGCCGATCGCCAGCTCCTGCGTGATGCCGATACCGCCGTGCGTCTGAATCGCATTCTGCCCGACGAAATTGGCGCCGCGGCCGACCTTCGCCTTTGCGGCTGACACCGCGGCCATGCGTTCGTTCGCGGGCAGGCCCAGCTTCAGCGTTCCCATGATCGTCATCGAGCGCGCCTGCTCGACCTCCATGAACATGTCGACCATGCGGTGCTGGAGTACTTGGAACTTCGCGATCGGAACACCGAACTGCTTGCGTTGCTGCGTATATTCCAGCGTGCCTTCGTGCAGTTTCTGCATCACGCCGGTCGCCTCCGCGCACGCCGCTACGGTCGCTTCGTCGACGATCTGGTCGATCAGCGGCAGACCGGTGCCTTCGCCGCCAAGCAAGGCGTCGCCGGGGATTGCGACATTTTCGAAATAGATCTCCGACGCGCGGTTGCCGTCGACGGTCGGATAGTCGCGGCGGACGATGCCCGGGAGATTTGCGTCGATCAGGAACAGCGACACACCGTCGCGATCGCGCTGGTTGCCGCCGGTGCGTGCGGTGACCAGAAGATGCGTCGCCCACGGCGCGGCATGAACAACGCCTTTGTGGCCGCTCAATACATAACCCGCGCCATCCCTTTTCGCGGTGGTGCGCAAGTTCGCGAGATCATAGCGGCCCTGCGGTTCGGCGTAGGCAAAGGCGATGATCGCATTGCCCCCGATGATCTCGGGGATCATCGCATCGGCCTGTGCACCGCCAACCGCCTTGAGCGCGCCGCCCGCGATGACCACGGTCGGAAGATAGGGCTCGATCCCGATGACTTTGCCGAATTCCTCCATCACGATCGCATTTTCGAGCGCGCCGCCGCCAAGGCCGCCCTGCTCTTCGGCGAACGATGCGCCAAGCATGCCGAGTTCCTGCGCAAGCGCGGTCCAGATGGCGGGGTCGCGCCCGCTGTCCGAATTGATGAACTTCTGGCGCGTTTCGAAATCATAGGTGTCGCCGAGGAAGCGGGCGAGCGTGTCGCGGATCATGTCCTGCGTTTCGGTGTAGGTGAAATCCATTCTTCTTTTCCCTAATTTCACCGTCACCCCGGCGAAGGCCGGGGTCTCAAGGTCGATGCGTTGAGATTCCGGCCTGCGCCGGAATGACGTCCAATGTCAGAGGCCGAGCACCATCTTCGCGATGATGTTGCGCTGAATCTCGTTCGACCCGCCATAGATCGTCGTCTTGCGCATGTTGAAATAGGTCGGCGCGGCGCGATGGGCATAGTCCGGCCCGATCGGATGCTCGTTGTCGCCTTCCCCGAAGCCGCGGAAATAGGGCGCGCCATAATGGCCCACGGCCTCGAGCGTCAGTTCGGTCAACCGCTGCTGGATTTCGCTGCCCTTGATCTTGAGCAGGCTCGATTCCGG
>NZ_JAEMQX010000180.1 GCF_016463645.1 Sphingopyxis sp.
CCCCGCCGTCGGGATGATGTTCGGCAAGCAACGCGAGCAGGTTACCGAGGGGCATGATTTCTTTGGCGCATTCGAGCGCATCGGCGGCGGAGGCGTGAAGCGCGAACAGGCGCACCTCTGCTGCGGGCCGCGCGACGAGCAATGCCGGGGTTCCCGGTTCGAAAGCGCGATCGACAAGGGGGGCGGCATCGCCCGCCAGCCGGACGACCCGCGTCGCGGGGTGGAGGTGAAGCGGCAAGGCAAGCATTTCGGCCTCGCTCTGCCCTGCGAGTTCCCCCATTTCGAGCGCCGGCGCTTCGGCTGCGTTGTAACTTTGAAGCCAGTTCCATTCGACCCGCGCCAGATCCGCCGCGATCGCGTCGCCGAGCCAGTCCGGAAAGGCAGCGCCGATGTCGCCCGGCGATCGGCGGCCGGCCCCGCCGCCTTCGACGAAGGCGTGTGAGAGGCTGTTGAAAACCTCTTCGCCCAGATGGGCGCGCGTCCGCGGGAAGGTCTCCTCCAGTGCAACCAGCCGCGCATGCGAAATGGTATTGGCGTGAACGCGAAGCCCGCGCAGGACGGCGGCTTCGCTCCCCGCGAACAGGTTGCGGGGAAGGTGCCCCGGACCATGGAGCAATGTCATCGCGATCGCCGCCTGATCGCTGTCAGGCACGGACAAGCTCCAGCAGCGCGTCAGCCTTGCCAAGCTCTTCTGCCAGCACCGGAAAGGCCGGAACGTCGGTGTCCCATTCGACGAGCACGGGCTTCGGGCCGGCACGGCGAAGGAAGCGGCCCAGCAAGTCCCAGCAACTCGTCCGGACCGGCGACCCGTGATCGTCGATCGCGATCGCGCCGCCCGTCTCGTCTTCGCGGATAACATGCCCCGCGACATGGATTTCCTGCACCCGTGCGGGATCGAATTCATCGAGCCAAGGCGCCGGGTCGCGCCCGAGATTGAACGCCGACACCTCGATATTGTTGATGTCGAGCAAAAGCCCGCAGCCGCTACGTCGGCAAAGCGCGTGGAGGAATTCGACCTCGTCCCAGTCGCTTTGGGCATAAGCCAGATAGCGCGACGGATTCTCGATCAGGATCGAACGCTCGAGGCGGTCCTGGACGCGGCCGACCTGCTCGGTGAAATGATCGAGCGTCGCGTTCGTATAGGGAATGGGGAGCAGGTCGGGAAACTTGTCGTCCGGCCCGTTGCTCCAGCTCAGATGATCCGAGACCATCGCAGGTTCGTAACGGTCACAAAGCCTTGCAAGCGCTTCGAGTTCATCCCGATCGACGCCCTCCGCCGATCCCAGTGACAGGCCCACCGAATGAAAGCTGAGCGGCAGATGCCCGGCCATCGCCGTCAGCCAGCGATGCGGCGGCCCGCCTGCGCCGAAGAAATTCTGGGGGTGGACTTCGGCCCAGGCGGGAGCCTTCCCTCGCTCCGCCGCCGCGAGCACATCGGCATAGTGGCTGGCTTTGAGCCCTATGCCGGCTCGCGGCGGAAGCGAATGGAGCGAGGGAGGTGGCAAAGGTCAGCCCTTCTTCGCGACCGGCTTCGCATTGCCGGCGTGGGCGGTCAGCGTGCCGCCCATCTTGACGCAGCTGCCGGCCTTCACATGCTTCCAGGCATTGCCCTGATAGTCGACGGTCGAGGTACCGGCGCAGCTGGTGCCCGGACCGGCGGCGCAATCATTCTTGCCCTTGAGCGCGACGCCATAGCATTTTTCGGTCTTGCCTTCGGCAGCCGCAGCAGTGCCCGCAACCGCGGTCCCGGCGGCCATGGCAAGGACCGCCGAAGCGGCGAGCGACAGTTTCAGTGTGTTGGTCATTTCAATCTCCCTTTGGAAAATGGGTGATGCGAGGGATGGCATCGTTGGCCGGTTCGGGTGCCGCGCGCCCGAAGTTACGCGTCGGTGAAATTTCGGCGGGATGTTACGCGCTTGAGCGCCCGCAAGGTTGCGCTATGGGAAAGGCTCTCTCCACCCGAGGTTTCCGGTCTCACCCGCAAGCTTCCCTGCATTGGTTCGAATGTTATGGCCGACACGGCACCCCAAGCCCCGATCGACCGTCTGCTTGCGATCATGCGCCAGTTGCGCAACCCCGACGGCGGGTGCGAATGGGATCTGGCGCAGGATTTCTCGACGATCGCTCCCTATACGATCGAGGAAGCCTATGAGGTGTCGGACGCGATTGCCGGCGGCGACCCCGCCGCGATCTGCGACGAGCTCGGCGACCTTTTGCTTCAGGTCGTGTTCCACAGCCAGATTGCCACTGACGGCGGGCTGTTCGGCTTCGACGACGTCGCCAATGCGATCAGCGACAAGATGGAACGCCGTCACCCGCATATTTTCGGCGAAACCCGAACCGACGATGTCCGCCAGCAATGGGAGCAGATCAAGGCGACCGAGCGCGCCGCCGAAGGCCCCGCGGGCGCGCTTGCGGGTGTCGCACAGTCGCTGCCCGCTCTGCTGCGCGCGCAAAAGCTTCAGGGCCGCGCCGCGCGGGTCGGTTTCGACTGGCCCGATACCGAAGGCCCGCGCGCCAAGATCGCGGAGGAACTCGTCGAAGTGGCCGAGGCGTCCGACGAGGCCGAACGACACGAAGAAATCGGCGACCTGCTGTTCGCAGTGGTCAATTATGCGCGCAAGCTGGGTGTCGATGCCGAGGGCGCGCTACGCGATGCCAATCTGAAGTTCGCGCGGCGTTTTGCCGCCATGGAAGAACGCGCGGGCGGCAGCCTCGCGGGCCTGTCGCTCGACGCGCAGGAAAATCACTGGTTGGCGGTCAAGGCGTCGGAACGTCCCTAGTGGGCCACAGCCGTTCGAACCGGGCGCGGTCGGCGGGGTCGAGCCGGACGGTCAGGACATGCCCTTCGTCCTCGGGCTCGTCGGCGAGCACTTCGCCGCGCGCGTGGAGCCATGCCATCGCCTCACCCTGTTCATAGCCGAGATAGATGCGCTGGAGCTGATGCCGAGCGGTCAATTGTGACGCCATGAGCGTGCGCGCCGCTTCGACGCCCTCGGCGGTCACCGCGGAGATGACCGCGACGTCGCTGCGCCGCGCCGCCATTTCCTCGATGTCCGCGCGGCGATCGGTATCGGCCGTATCGATCTTGTTCCATATCTCGATCTGCGGAACGGTGTCGGGCGCATCGCTTCCTTCGCCATCCTGCGGGCCGTTGACGCCCAGCGAATTGAGGATCGCGCGCACATCGTCATATTGCGCCTCGCTGTCGGGATGGACGATGTCGCGGACATGGACGATCAGGTCGGCGGTCGTGACCTCCTCCAGGGTCGCGCGGAACGCGGCGACCAGTTCGGTGGGCAGATCCGACACGAACCCGACCGTGTCCGACAGTATCGCCTTGTCGATGCCCGGCAGGCGTATCTCGCGCATCGTCGGATCGAGCGTCGCGAAGAGCATGTCTTCCGCCATGACGTCACTTCCCGTCAGGCGGTTGAAGAAGGTCGATTTTCCGGCGTTCGTATAACCGACGAGCGCGATCACCGGCCAAGGCGCGCGCTGGCGCTTCGAGCGCTGAAGCTGGCGCGTCCGGCGCGCATCCTCGAGGCTGCGGCGGATCCGGGCCATGCGGTTGCGGATCATCCGGCGGTCGGCCTCGATCTGCGTTTCGCCGGGGCCGCCGAGGAATCCGAAGCCGCCGCGCTGGCGTTCGAGGTGGGTCCAGCTACGAACAAGACGCCCCGCCTGATAATCGAGATGCGCCAGTTCGACCTGCAGCCGCCCTTCGGCGGTCGCGGCGCGCTCGCCGAAGATTTCGAGGATCAGCCCGGTCCGGTCGATGACCTTGGTACCGAAGGCGGTTTCCAGATTGCGCTGCTGGATCGGGCTCAGCGCGGCGTCGACGACGACCAGCTGAACGCCCTTCGCGGCGATATCGGGCACGATCGCATCGATCTGCCCTACCCCGAGCAAGGTCGCGGCGCGCGTCTGGCGCAACCGGAGCGTATGAACCGCAACGACATCGAGCCCGATGGCGAGCGCCAGCCCCTTCGCTTCCTCGGCGCGCGCGTCGAGGTCGCGCGCAAGACGCTGGCTATGCCATTCGGGCACGACGACAAGCGCGGCGGCACCACGCGTTACCTCGTCTTCCGTGTCGATTATCGGGTCGATCAGGCGTCGTCCGCTTCGCCGTCGGCATCGCCATTGTCGGTCAGGTTGATCGGCCCGTTCGGCTGGACGGTCGAAATCGCATGCTTGTAGACGAGCTGCACCTGCCGCTCGCGTTCGAGCAGCATGCAGAACAGGTCGAAGGCAACGATGTCGCCCTGCAGCATCACGCCGTTGACGAGGAACATCGTCACCGATTCGTCCGAACGGCGAACGGCATTCAGGAACACGTCCTGCAGCGCCTTGCCCTTGCTCGCCGGCGCATCGCGGAGATTGTCGCCGAGCAGCGACAGGTCGAAATCATGCGAGGGCATGACCGTCGAGATCGCATGCTTGTAGACGAGCTGCGACTGCCCGTCGCGGCGGAGCAGGAGCGAGAAATTGTCGAACCAGGTGATGATGCCCTGCAGCTTGACGCCCTTGACCAGAAACATGGTCACGGGGGTCTTGCTCTTGCGGAGAGCGTTGAGAAAAATATCCTGGAGATTCTGGTTTTTATCGGACACATTTGCCTCCTGTTCTTGGCGGTATAACCGCGGGGTAATTGCCGGCTTTCCGGCTCAAAAAGACCTTCTTCGGCGCAATATGCGGCAAAGCGGACGGAAGGTCTAGCGCAAAGCCTGCGTCAGCCTTCGCCGTCCGAACTCTCGGTAAGGCCCAAAAGTTTCAGTTTGCGGTGCAGTGCCGACCGCTCCATGCCGATGAAGGTCGCGGTGCGCGAGATATTGCCCGAAAAACGGTTGATCTGGATACGCAGATATTCGCGTTCGAAATTCTCGCGCGCTTCTTTCAGCGGGATCGCGGTGATCGATTCCGAATTGGGCAATATGTCGGTACCGCCGCGCACCAGTTCGGCGGGCAGCATGTCCGCGTCGATGCGCGCCAGCCGGTCGCTGGGCGCAAGGATCATCACGCGTTCGATCACGTTGCGCAGTTCGCGAACATTGCCCGGCCATTCGTGCGCCTGGAGCGCTGCCATGGCTTCGGCGCTGATTTCGGGCGGCGGGACGCGGCGGTCGGCGGCATAGCGGCGGACGAAATGATCGCACAGGCTCGCGATATCGTCGCGCCGTTCGCGCAGCGGCGGAATATGCACCGGCACGACGTTCAGCCGGTAATAGAGATCCTCGCGAAAGCGGCTTTCGGCGATTTCGGTCATCAGGTCGCGCGCCGAACCCGAGATGATGCGGACATCGACGCGGATCATCGTGCGTCCGCCGACGCGGGTAAAGCTCTGGTCGGTCAGGACGCGCAGGACCTTGCCCTGCGTCGTCAGCGGCATGTCGGCCACCTCGTCGAGGAAGAGCGTCCCGCCATGCGCCTGTTCGAGCAGCCCGACGCGAATCGATCCATCCTCGGCTTCCGATCCGAACAGTTCGGTTTCGACCGTTTCGGGATCCATGCGCGCCGACGAAATGACGCGGAAGGGTGCGTTGTGGCGGCCGCTCCAGCCATGGAGCACGCGCGCGGCGACCTCCTTGCCGACGCCGGGAGCCCCCGTGACCAGCACCCGGCTCCCCGTTCCCGCCACGCGCTTGAGCGTCGCGCGCACATTGTTGATCGC
>NZ_JAEMQX010000181.1 GCF_016463645.1 Sphingopyxis sp.
TCGATCTTCGGCACTTCCATCGCATTCTTGTAACCGAACTTCTCGGTCATCGCCTTGACGATCACATCGTCATAGCGCTTGCGCATGCGCGGGGTGTAATTGTCAGCCATTGATCGTCTCCCCGGACTTCACGGCCACGCGGACCTTCTTGCCGTCCCTGGTTTCAAAACGAACGCGCGTCGGCTTGCCGGTCTTGGGATCGGCGAGCGCAACCTTGCTTGCGAACAGCGGCGCTTCCTTGCGCTCCAGACCGCCCTGCGGGTTGGTCTGGCTCGGCTTGCGGTGGCGCGTGATGACATTGACGCCTGCGACGACGACCTTGCCGTCCTTCGGCAGGCTCTGCGTCACTTCGCCGGTCTTGCCCTTGTCCTTGCCGGACAGGATGACGACCGTGTCGCCCTTCTTGATCTTGTTCGCCATGGTCAGAGTACCTCCGGCGCCAGGCTGATGATCTTCATATAGCCGCGGCCGCGCAGTTCGCGGACGACGGGGCCGAAGATACGGGTGCCGATCGGCTCCTCGTTCTTGTTGACGAGCACGGCGGCGTTGCTGTCGAAACGGATCACCGAGCCATCGGCGCGGCGCACGTCCTTGGCGGTGCGGACGATGACGGCGCGATGCACGTCACCCTTCTTCACCTTGCCGCGCGGCTGCGCTTCCTTGATCGACACGACGATGACGTCGCCGACGCCGGCGGTGCGGCGCTTCGATCCGCCGAGCACCTTGATGCACTGGACGCGCTTGGCACCGCTGTTGTCAGCGACTTCCAATTGTGACTGCATCTGGATCATCGATGCATTTCCTTCTTGTTTGGCCTACCGGGCAATCCCGGCGGTTCCGTGAAACTCAGCTTCAGGCGTCAGCAGCGGTCTTGGGCTTGCTGTGGGTGTCGACCTTGTCGAGCACCTTCCACGTCTTCAGCTTCGAAATCGGCTTCGTTTCCTCGATACGGACGGTTTCGCCAGCCTTGATGGCGTTGTCCTCATCGTGGGCGTGATACTTTTTCGAGCGGCGGATGATCTTGCCGTACAGAGGGTGCTTCACCTTCCGTTCGACCTTCACCACGACGGTCTTGTCGCCCTTGTCGGACACCACCGTGCCGGTCAGAATGCGCTTCGGCATCGATAGTCTCCTTACTTCGCGGCCGAGCGCGCGCGCTCGGTCTGCTGCGTCTTGATGCGGGCGATCGAGCGCCGCACTTCCTTGACGCGCGAGGCCTTTTCAAGCTGGCCGGTGGCCGCCTGGAAGCGGAGGTTGAACGCCTCGCGCTTCAGTTCGCCAAGCTGTTCGGCGAGCTGGTCGTCGGTCTTGGCCTTGAAATCTTCGGTCTTGGCCATGTCCTTAACCCTCCAGGTGCGAGGTGTCGCCGAGGCGGGCAACGACCTTCGTCTTGATCGGCAGCTTCATCGCGGCGCGTTCGAACGCCAGCGCGGCCACGGGGCCGGGAACGCCGTCGAGTTCGAACAGGATGCGACCCGGCTTCACGCGCGCGGCCCAGAATTCCGGCGAACCCTTGCCCTTGCCCATACGGACTTCGGCAGGCTTCGACGAGACGGGGACGTCGGGGAAGATGCGGATCCAGAGGCGGCCCTGACGCTTGATCGCACGGCTGATCGCGCGGCGGGCCGCTTCGATCTGGCGCGCGGTGATGCGCTCGGGTTCCATCGCCTTCAGCCCGTAGGAGCCGAAGTTCAGCGCGGTACCGCCCTTGGCATTGCCATGGATGCGGCCCTTGAAGGCCTTGCGGAACTTGGTTTTTTTCGGTTGCAGCATGTCAGCAGTCCTTAGCGGCGATCTTCACGGGCCGGACGGACACCGGTCGTCTGCGCATCGAGCATCAGACGGTCGGTCGCCATCGGGTCGTGACCAAGGATCTCGCCCTTGAAAATCCAGACCTTGATGCCGCAAACCCCGTACGCGGTGTGCGCTTCGGCTTCGGCATAGTCGACATTGGCGCGCAGCGTGTGCAGCGGCACCCGGCCTTCGCGGTACCATTCGGTGCGCGCGATTTCCGCGCCGCCGAGACGGCCGGCGCAGTTGATGCGGATGCCCTCGGCGCCGAGACGCATCGCCGACTGAACGGCGCGCTTCATGGCTCGGCGGAACGCGACGCGGCGTTCGAGCTGGTCGGCGATACCCTGGCCGACGAGCTTGGCGTCGACTTCGGGCTTGCGGATTTCAACGATGTTCAGCGACACGTCGCTGTTCGTCAGTGCGCCGAGCTTCTTGCGAAGCTTTTCGATGTCCGCGCCCTTCTTGCCGATGATGACGCCCGGACGGGCGGCATAGATCGACACGCGGCACAGCTTCGCCGGACGCTCGATCACGACCTTCGAGATCGCGGCCTGCGGCAGGTGCTTGAACACGAACTTGCGGATCTTGAGATCCTCGACAAGCATGCGGCCATAGTCCTGGCCTTCGGCGAACCAGCGGCTGTCCCAGGTGCGGTTGACCTGCAGGCGCAGGCCGATCGGATTGCTCTTCTGGCCCATCTTACGCCTCTTCTTCCTGTTCGCGCACGACGATGCGGATGCGGCTGAACGGCTTGACGATCCGGGTCGACTTGCCGCGGCCACGCGCATGCCAGCGCTTCATCGAGAGCGACTTGCCGACGCTCGCTTCCTTGACGACGAGCGCATCGACGTCGAGGTTGTGGTTATTTTCCGCGTTGGCGACGGCGCTGGCGAGAACCTTGCGCACGTCGACGGCCATCGCCTTCTTCGAGAAAGCGAGGACGTTCATCGCGTCTTCGACCTTGCGGCCGCGGATCAGCGCGGCGACGAGGTTCAGCTTCTGCGCCGAGCCGCGAATCTGCGTGCCGACCGAGAGCGCCTCGTTATCCGCAACGCGGCGGGGGGACTTTTCCTTGCCCATTAGCGTTTGCCCTTCTTGTCAGCCGCGTGGCCGGGGAAGAAGCGCGTCGGCGCGAATTCACCCAGCTTCATGCCGACCATGTCTTCGTTGACCGACACCGGCACGAACTTGCGGCCGTTGTAGACGTTGAAGGTCAGCCCGACGAACTGCGGCAGGATGGTGGACCGGCGCGACCAGGTCTTGATCGGGGCAGAGCTGCCGCCGTCCTGGGCCGTTTCGGCTTTCTTGAGGAGATGGAGGTCCACGAACGGACCCTTCCAGACCGAGCGAGCCATGGCTTACCTCTTCTTCTTCGCGTGACGCGACCGGATGATCATCTTGTCGGTCGACTTGTTGTGACGGGTACGGGCACCCTTGGTCGGCTTGCCCCACGGGGTCACCGGATGACGGCCACCCGAGGTACGGCCTTCACCACCGCCGTGCGGGTGGTCGACCGGGTTCTTCGCGACGCCGCGGGTCAGCGGGCGCTTGCCCAGCCAACGGTTGCGGCCGGCCTTGCCCAGGTTGGTGTTCTGGTTGTCGGGGTTCGACACCGCACCGACCGTGCCCATGCACTCGCCACGGATATAACGCTGTTCGCCCGAACCGAGACGCACGATGACGAGACCGCGGTCACGACCGACAACCTGCGCATAGGTGCCAGCCGAACGGGCGATCTGGCCGCCCTTGCCCGGCTTCATCTCGATGTTGTGGACGATCGTGCCGACCGGCATCTGCGACAGTTCCATCGCATTGCCCGGCTTCACGTCGGTCTTCTTGCCCGCGACGATCGTGTCGCCGACGCCCAGGCGCTGCGGCGCGAGGATGTAGGCGAGCTCACCGTCTTCATATTTCACGAGCGCGATGAACGCCGTGCGGTTCGGGTCATATTCCAGACGCTCGACGGTGGCCGGCATGTCCCACTTGCGACGCTTGAAGTCGATGAAGCGGTACTTCTGCTTGTGGCCGCCGGCGATGCCGCGCGAGGTCACGTGACCCTTGTTGTTGCGGCCACCGGTCTTGCGCTTGCCTTCGGTCAGCGCCTTGACGGGCTTGCCCTTCCACAGCGACGACTTGTCGACGAGGATCAGGCCGCGCTGCGCGGGGCTGGTCGGATTATAGGATTTAAGTGCCATTTTCTCTGCCTCTTCCTACAATCAGACGCCCGTGGTGACGTCGATCGACTGGCCTTCGGCCAGGCGAACGATCGCCTTCTTCACGTCGCTGCGGGTGTAGGGCTTGCCCTTCCAGCGCTTGGTCTTGCCCTTGGTGACGAGCGTGTTCACGCTGAGCACCTTGACATCGAACAGCGCCTCGACGGCGGCCTTGATCGCGGGCTTGGTCGCGTCGTCCGCAACCTTGAACACGACGGCGTTGTTTTCGCTGAGCAACGTCGACTTTTCGGTGATCACCGGAGCGAGGATCACGTCATAGTGACGCGCGTCGATGGTCTTTGCCTTAGCCATTGCAGCGGGCCTCCAGCTTTTCGACCGCCGCGCGGGTCAGGACCAGCGTGTCGGCACGGATGATGTCATAGACGTTGGCACCGATGGCGGGCAGCGCGTCGACACCGATGAGGTTGGCCGAAGCCATTGCGAAGCTTTCGTGCACCGCGTCACCGTCGATGAAGAGCGCGCGGTTGCCGAGTTCAAGCTTGCCGAGCTTGCCGGCGAGCGCCTTGGTCTTCGCGTCCTTGAGCTCAAGCGTGTCGAGAACGACGAGCTTGCCGCCCTTCGCCTTGTCGCTCAAGGCCATCTTCAGGCCGAGGGTGCGGATCTTCTTGTTCAGCGAGTGGCCGAAGGTGCGGGCACGCGGGCCGTGCGCCTTGCCACCGCCGATGAAGATCGGCGCCTTGCGGTCGCCGTGACGTGCGGTACCGCCGCCCTTCTGGCGACCGAACTTCTTGCCGGTGCGCGACACATCGCTGCGTTCGCGGGCGGCGCGAGCCGGACCGCGGCGCTTTTCAAGCTGCCATGCAACGACGCGGTGCAGGATGTCGGCGCGGGCGTCGACGCCAAACACATCGTCGTTGAGATCGATGTCGGTGCCGGCCTTGCCGTCGAGGGTCTGAACCTTGACCTTCATGATCAGGACTCCTGTGCGCCGTCGGTGGCCGCGGTGTCGACGACGGTTTCTTCAACCGGCGTTTCGACCGGCGCGTCAACCGGGGCATCGTTGGTATTGGCCGCGCTCTTGACGCCCGCCGGATAGGGGGCCTCCGGGTGACGCGGCAGCTTCACCGCATCGCGGACGAGCAGCCAGCCGCCCTTCGAGCCAGGGACCGAGCCCTTGACGAAGAGAAGGCCGCGCTCGACGTCGGTGCGGACGATTTCGAGATTCTGCTGGGTGCGGTTGCGCGCGCCCATGTGGCCGGCCATCTTCTTGTTCTTGAAGACGCGGCCCGGATCCTGGCGGTTACCGGTCGAACCATGCGCACGGTGGCTGATCGAAACACCGTGGCTCGCGCGCATACCGCCGAAACCCCAGCGCTTCATCGCACCGGCAAAGCCCTTGCCCTGGGTCACGCCCTGGATGTCGACGATCTGGCCGGCAACGAAGTGGTCGGCCGACAGTTCGGCGCCGACGTCGAGCGTCGCGTCGTCGGCGACGCGGAATTCGACGAGCTTCGCCTTGGGTTCGACTTCGGCCTTGCCATAGGCGCCGCGCTGCGGCTTGGCGACGTTCTTCGCCTTGGCCGAGCCGGCACCGAGTTGAACGGCCACATAGCCGTCACGTTCTTTATCGCGCACGGAGACGACCTGGCAGCCTTCGAGGCTCAGGACGGTGACGGGCACGTGGCGGCCGTCGTCC